>CBDTUV010000001.1:0-32742 GCA_965363575.1 uncultured Pseudorhodobacter sp.
GGCTTCAACACCGCCTCATCCAAATCATGCTCGGCCCGGCGGCGCTTTTCGGAATAATAGCGCCAATCCCACGCCTCCAGCGCACCGTTCACGCCATCCGCATGCATCATCCCTTCCAGCACGTCCGCATCGCGCAAAGCCTGCGCCTTGGCAGGCTTCCACACCCGCATCAGTAAATCACGCACCGCGGCAGGCGTTTTCGCCATCTCTGGCTCTAGCTTGAAATCGGCAAAGCTGGCATAGCCCAGCAGCTTCGCCCGCTCCTCTCGCAAAGCCAAAGTTTCCGCCGCAATGGCGCGGTTGTCATTGGCATTGCCATTTTCTCCGCGTGATACCCAGGCCTCATAGGCCTTTTGGCGCAGCGCCCGCCGGGGCGAAAATTGTAAAAATGGAACAATTAGTGACCTGTTCAGCGTAATCGCCGGGCCAGAAACACCCTTTTCCGAACCTGCGTCACGTGCGCTGGCCACAACGAAATCGGGCAGGCCTTCCAAATCGGCCTCCTCCACTTCCATGAACCACTCACGCTCATCCGCCAGCAGGTTTTGGCCAAACGCCGTCCCCAAAATGGCCAACCTAGCCTTCACCGCCGTCAAGCGCGCCGCCGCATCGCCCTCCAGCTTTGCCCCCGACCGCACGAACATCTGCCGGTACAATTCCAACACGCGCAGCTGTTCTGCACCCAGCCCTTCGCGCGCCTCCCACACCGCCTCTATGCGCGCAAACAGCGCTTTGTTATTGGTCACCTCTGATGAAAACGCGCTCATCTTGGGTGCCAGATCGCGCTGCAACGCTTCACGCGCGGGCGTGCTGTCGGCGCCCGCAAGGTTGTAAAACACCCCCGCCACACGGTCCAGATCGCCCTCGGCCTGCTCCATCGCCTCAATCACATTGGCGAAATCGGGGGCGGCGGGGTTTGCGGCAATCTCGGCGATATTGGCGCGCGCTGTGGCCAGTGCTGCCTCAAACGCAGGGGCAAAATCGGCGTCCTTGATCGCGGCAAAGGGGGGCAAGGCAAATTCGGCGGTCCAATCGGACAAAAGCGGGTTGGTCATGGCAAGTCTCCTTTGCGCGCGACGCTAGGCATCCGCGCCCCAAAGGTCCAGAGGGCTTGCCAAATGTTCCCGCTTCGTTCAAGTTCCTGTGATGACCCTACCCAACCTGCCCATCCCCCTCACGCCGGGCCAAAAGCTCGCGCGCGGCACCTGCCGCCATCTGGCGACCCATGGTTTCGCTTGTGTTGAGGAATTGATCCCAACCCCCGGCCTGCGCGTCGATGTCATGGCGTTGGGACCAAAAGGACAGATTTGGGTGATTGAATGCAAATCCTCGCGCAACGATTTCCAGACAGACCGCAAGTGGCAAGGCTATCTCGATTGGTGCGACAGGTTTTTCTGGGCCGTGGATACCGATTTCCCGACCGACCTTTTGCCGCCCGAAACAGGCCTGATCATCGCGGATGACTATGACGCCGAACTGATCCGCATGGCGCCTGAGGCTAGGCTGGCAGGCGCGCGCCGCAAATCTGTCACACAAATCTTTGCCCGCACCGCCGCCCAGCGCCTGCAATGCCTGCGCGACCCAGCCCGAATGGGCCGCTTGGGCGGCTGACCACTCGGCCCTGCGCCCAGCGCCTGCACAGCGAAAAAACAGGCACAGCGGCCACACATCACCGGGTCGGCCGGGGGTTGGCCGTGGCCTTTAGCCAAGGTGCTGTGGCAGGAACGATCCCCCGCATGGCCCCCGAGGTTGGGCTATGGCAAGGGATCACGCTTGCCTTTGGCCTGATCGTCACTGTGCAAGGCTTTGAAACCTCACGTTATCTGGGTGCGACCTATGATGCCCCCACGCGTATTCGGTCGATGATCCTCGCGCAGGCGCTCTCAACCCTGATTTACCTCGCCTACATCTTGTTGCTTGCGCTGACCGGCCTGCCGCGTCCCGACATCCTGTCTGAAACGGCCATTATCGACATGATGGTGCAAGTAGCGTGGGTTTTGCCGCTGATGCTGGTCGCGGCGGTCTTGGCGGCCCAATTTGGTGCGGCCGTGGCCGATACCAGCCGTTCCGGCACGCTGATCAGCCATCTTAGCCATGGCAGGCTAAGCGTTCGGCACGCCTATCGAGTAGCGTTGGCGATGTGTCAGACAGCTGCGGACAGCTTGCGTTCGCAGGTTAATATTGGGTTAATTTTTTTGCCAATATCATTGTATATCAAGGTGTTACGAAAATGTCCGCGCGCGAACATATCGGGCCTTTCACCGCTTTTTCTTGCCCGACCCATCACCCATTGCCCGCGCCGTCGCTGCCGCCGCCCGCAATTCTTCGGCAATCTCTTCAGCCTCTTCTGGGTCAAAATCCAAGGGCAAATCAAGCCCATCGCCTTCAACATAGATCCGCACCATCCCAAGGCTGGTCGGCCCGATCTGCAAATTCGCCGCCACTTCACTTTGTTTATCGATACCCATGACCTATTCCCCAAGCCGTTTGGTTTTTTCCCGCATAAACTGAACCTCGCGCCCTTACAAGCGTTCCAAAGGGTCTTGCATTCACGCCGCACCCGGTCTAAATCGCCCCCAGTGCCGCGTTAGCTCAGTAGGTTAGAGCGCTTGATTGTGGATCAAGAGGTCCCCCGTTCGAGCCGGGGACGTGGTACCATCCTCCCCTAACAGCTGATAGTTCCCGTGTTTTCCCTTGCACTTACCCCCCGCCACGTTAGCGTGGCATTTTGCTGCTTTGGGGATTCCAGAATGAAATATCTGCTCGCACTTGGCCTTTTGACCCTTCTCTCGGCTTGCGGTGGCGGCGTGCCGCTGATTCCCTTTATCTAGGCCTTGGCCCCGGCGCGCAGGCTGGCTATGGTCCGGTTTCCCAAAGGATCCGGAACACCATGACCCAAGACCTTGCCGCGCGCATTGCCCGCCTAATTGCCACTGAAATCGTCGCCACCCCGGCCCAAGTGATCGCTGCCGTAGACCTCCTCGATGGTGGGGCCACGGTGCCTTTTGTGGCGCGTTACCGCAAAGAGGTGACGGGCGGGCTGGATGACACTCAGCTGCGCAATCTGGCCGAACGACTGGTCTATCTGCGAGAGCTGGAATCGCGCCGCGCGGCGATCTTGTCGTCGATCACCGAGCAAGGCAAGCTGACCGACGATCTGACCACCAGCCTGACCCGCGCCACCACCAAAGCCGAATTGGAAGACATCTACCTGCCCTATAAACCCAAACGCCGCACCCGCGCGATGATTGCGCGTGAGAACGGGCTTGCCCCTTTGGCGGATGGCATTTTGGCCAACCGAAGCGTCGATCCGCAAACCTTGGCCCAAGGCTTTTTGAACGCCGAGGTGGTCGACACAAAAGCCGCCCTCGAAGGCGCGCGCGACATCATCGCCGAAGGTCTGTCCGAGAATGCGGTCCTGCTCGGCCGACTTCGCAACCATATGAAATCGGTGGGCCGCTTGGCGGCAACTGTGGTCGCAGGAAAAGAGACTGAAGGCGCAAAGTTCTCGGACTATTTCGCCCATTCCGAACCATGGCATTCCGCCCCGTCCCACCGGGTTTTGGCCATGCTGCGCGGCCGGAACGAAGGGTTCTTGACTATTGACCTAGAGGTCGACCCAGACGCCCCGCGCGGCCAGTCGCCTTGCGAGGCAAGCTGTGGTGCAGCCTTGCAAGCCGATGGCACAGGCAAAGGTGATGTTTGGCTGCGCGATGTGGCGGCTTGGGCGTGGCGGATCAAGCTGAAGACCAGCCTGACACTGGACCTGATGGGCGATATCCGCGACCGGGCTGAGGCCGAGGCGATCCGGGTTTTCGCACGCAACCTCAAAGATTTGCTGCTTGCGGCCCCTGCTGGCGGCAAGGCCACGATGGGGCTTGATCCGGGTATTAGGACTGGCGTCAAGGTCTGTGTGATTGATGCCACGGGTAAGCTGTTGGCCACTGATACTGTCTATCCGTTCCAACCTAAAAACGATCTGCGGGGCGCGCAGGTGGCAATTGCGCAGCTGATCGGCAAGCATGGTGTCGGGTTGATCGCGATTGGCAACGGCACCGCCAGCCGTGAAACGGAAAAGATGGTGGCGGATTTGCTGGCCGTCCTGCCTGCCACCGCAAAAAAGCCAACCAAGGTGATCGTGTCCGAGGCTGGTGCTTCAGTCTATTCCGCATCGGAACTTGCCGCAAAGGAATTCCCCAATTTGGACGTATCGCTCCGCGGGGCGGTGTCAATTGCCCGCCGGCTGCAAGATCCGCTGGCTGAACTTGTCAAAATCGAACCAAAGGCGATTGGCGTGGGCCAATATCAGCATGACGTCGACCAGCACCGTTTGGGGCGAAGTCTAGAGGCGGTGGTTGAGGATGCGGTAAACGCGGTCGGGGTGGATTTGAACACCGCCTCTGCCCCGTTGCTTGCGCGCGTGTCGGGCGTGGGGCCGGGTTTGGCAGAGGCGATCGTGGCGCACCGCGATGCCAACGGTCCCTTTGCCAAGCGTCGCGATTTGTTGAAAGTTGCGCGCCTTGGCCCCAAGGTGTTTGAACAAGCCGCAGGTTTTTTGCGTATCACTGACGGGTCCGAACCGCTCGACAGCTCCTCCGTTCACCCCGAAGCCTATGATGTCGCGCGCAAAATCGTGGCCGCTTGTGGACGCGATCTGCGTGAGGTGATGGGATCACCCAAACTGGCCGCCTTGGACCCGATCGCCTTTGTTGATGCGCGCTTTGGCCTGCCCACGATCAAAGACATCCTGCTTGAGCTGGAAAAACCGGGCCGCGACCCCCGCCCTGAGTTCAAGACTGCAACCTTTGCTGATGGCGTGGACGACATCAAAGACCTGAAGCCCGGCATGATGCTGGAAGGCACGGTGACCAATGTCGCGGCCTTTGGTGCCTTTGTCGATATTGGCGTGCATCAAGACGGCTTGGTCCATGTCAGCCAATTGGCCGATAAATTCGTCAGCGACCCGCATGAGGTGGTCAAGGCGGGTGATGTGGTTAAGGTTCGGGTGGTTGAGGTGGACGTACCGCGCAAACGTATTGGCCTGACGATGAAAAAAGACAGCGGAGAGGCCCGCGAACAAGTTGCCGAGCGCAAAGGCGCACGCCCTGCGACGAAGGCTGCACCCAAGCCGTCGCAAATGCAAAGCACGCCGAAATCCACCGCCAGCGCCAATCCGTTTGCCGATGCGCTGCGTGGCAAATTTGGAAAGTGACCCTGGGCCTGGCGCAATGCTGGGCCTTTATAAATCAATTGGTTAGCAGGTAGTAGCTGTTCACAACACTGCCGGTATTTGACACCGATATCTGAAAGTACCCGTTCCAGCGCGGCACAAAATCGCAATAAAACCTGTCATCCACCCTCGCAGGGCAAGTGATAGGGGTGCCGTTTTCATCAGTCAGGGCCACGACCAAAGGCGTCTCGCCGTTACCTTTCACGCCAATTTCAGCAAATGATCCGCCATAAAACGGTACGGTCCACAGGTCCACTGCACCGGGCGGCAAGGCGTTTAACTGGCGTTGCGCCCCGCTGATCTGACCCTGCGCGCCTTGGCTCTCAACCGATTCTATCAGACCCAATAGCGTTTCATCCTCGGCCGCGAAACGGCGCGCGGCGTCCAGCATCAGGGCCGCATCTGCCGGTAGCTTGGCCCCGTTTGGCGCAGCGTCTGCCGGGGTGCGAACGCCGTCGCGCTCCACGTCTATCATCTGGACGCCTGCGGCAAGTTTGGCCGCCGTAAGCGCCAAAACCGCGTCTTTTTGTGCGGTTGCCAAGGCAAAAATCGCCTGCGCCATGTCATATTGCGCGACACCTCCGGGCTGACCCGTCGCCGAGCTGTCTACGTTCAGGCCGGTTTTATCTTGGGCCAAAAGCGGCGCGGCACTACACAGCAAGGTCGCAGCAAGGATGGGTATCTGTAGGATGCGGGTCATGTCTGGAAGTTTCTTTCAATCAAGGCGGAGGCGGGTATCAAGTTGTGCTTGGTGCAACGCTATCGGGATCATGGTCGCGCGAACACACCAAACGTCCCAAGTGTTAAATGGTCAACACGAAAGAGACGCAGGCCAAACGGCCACCGCGCAATCATTTGGCCTTTCTTCACAATTCGCGGCAAAGGATCACCCTATGGCACGCATCACCATTGCGCCATGATCCTACATCTGCAACCAAAGGGTTTAATGTTTCAAACCTTTCGCCATTGCGCAAGCAAGCCCCCCGACACCAAAGCGGCACAAACCTATGGCCATCATCCCCCGCCTGACCGCGCCCCACACCACGCCTGATACGGGGCCTGCGCGCGACAACCTGCGCGGTGCGGTGTGGTTGGTCACGGATATCGCCTTTAACATCTGGGCGCTGTCCATCGTCAAATCCTTGGGCGTAACGCTGCCCTCAATCCAGATTGTGCTGATCCGGGCGCTGGTTGGGCTTTTGGTTTTGCTGCCCTTTGTGATTTACAAAGGGGGCGTGCAACGGCTTACCCGTCCCGGCCTGCAAATCCTGCGCACAAGCCTTTCTGTTATCGCCATGACGGGCAGTTTTTACGGTGTTGCCAAGCTGCCCTTCGCGATGTTCACCACCGTGAACTTTACCCGCCCTTTGCTAATGATGACCCTTGCCGCCTTGATCTTGGGTGAGCGTATTCGCCCCAAACAATGGATGGCAGGCGGTATTGGGCTTGTTGGTGTTGTCATCGCGGTGGATCCCAGCAGTCTTGGCGCGGCGTATGCTTACGGGCTTGCAGCGCTTTTTGCCTCGGTCGTTGCAGGGACATTTGCGGTGATCATCCTGCGCCGCATGCGCAATGAAGATCCGCTGGCGCAAATGATCTGGCAAACCGTTGGTCTTGCGGTGGCGGCAGCCTTGCCCGCCGCCTTGTTTTGGCAAAGCCCCGGCGCGCAATGGCCGATTTTGCTATCAGTCGGCCTCTTTTCGCAAACCGCGCAGTTTTGCTTTATGCGGGCGCATTACTGGGCCGACGCGGGGGTGATCGCCCCCTTGGGATATCTCTCGCTGATCTTTTCCGTCTCGGTCGGGTATTTCATGTTTGGTGAAATCCCCAGCACGGGTCTTTACTTTGGCGCGGCGCTTATCATCGGGGCGGCCTTGATGGCAGGTCACAAAGGCAAACGCCAATGACCCGCTACGGCTGGGTCATCGCCGCATCCCATTCGCCCAAAAAATTATGCCGTTTGATTTGGTCCAAATAGACTAGCAGGCCGGGGTCCAGCCGTATGGGCCGCAAATGCGGGGCAAGCGCGGTTTGGTCCAATGGCGGCAAGTCTGCCAGCCCGTCAATCAACGCGCGGCCCTGCGGCCCCAGCATGAAATCCAACAGCGCACCGCCCAATGCGCCTTGCGCCGCAGCTTTCGGCACAAAGGCCGTGCGCAGCAAGGTCACGGTAAAATCCTCCGGCTCAATCACCACGATATCGGGCGCATTGGGCAGGCGGGTCAGAGCATAGCTGCCCACAACATTATAGGCCAGCGCCAGCTTGCCGCTTTCCAAATCATCAATCATATCGCCCGAACAACAATAAAGTCGGGTGTTAAGCCGCCCCATCACCTCGGCCAGCCGCCAAAAGGCATCGGTTTGCCGCGCGTCTTGGGTGGCAAACAAATAGCCCGCGCCTGACACATGCGGGTCGTAGGTCGCGATCCGTCCGTTGAATCGGGCAGGATTGGCGCGCAAAAGGTCAATCAAATCCCGCCTGCTGCGTGGCATTTCCAACCCTTGCATCGCCCGACGCGACGCCAGCAAAACCACAGGCTCCAACGCAAATCCAAACAAGCGGTCACGCCAGCGCGCCCAACCCGGCAACGTGGCCACAGCATCCGACGCATAGGCGGCGGCAAACCCATCATTGGCCAGTTTCATCTGCAAATCCATCGCAGAAGAAATCACCAAATCAAACACAGCGCCTTCATCCCGAATCGCGCGGTAAACCTCTTGGCTAGAGGCCACGACATAACGCAGGCGCAAGGAGGGGTTGCGCGCCAAGAACGCCTCAATCAATGGCGCAAAAATCTCGGTGTCGGTGGTGGAGAGCACGGAAAGCTCCGCCCCCGTCCCAGTGCCGAATACACGGTCGTCCTCGACTTCAAACGCCGCTGCGACATGCGCAAACAGCGCTATAGCTGCGGCAAGGATAAGCTGGCGCATGTGCCCTCCGTTTCTACGTCTTGCAACTCAAATGTGCCACAAAGGGCCGCAGCCACTTCGGCCACGATGGTCAACCCAAGGCCAGACCCCACCACATCGCCCACATTGTCACCACGGGTAAAGCGGCGGGTCAGATCGGCGGTCGTGGCCCCCGACAGCCCGCGCCCTTGGTCAAACACCGCAACCCGCAGCATGCCATCCGCCTGCGACAGCACAATCCGCACCTCAGTTTCAGCGGGTGAATATTTGAGCGCATTATCGACCAGATTGCGCAGCGCACTTTCAATCAACAAGGGATCGCCAGTGGTCAGCAAAGGGTCAGTATCGCCCAGAACCACCAAGGACACCTCACGCAACTCGGCTGTCGGCTCGAACGCGCGGGCCACAGTGCGCACCACTTGGGTCAGGTCCACCTCAACCCTTTCAAGTTGATCGGACCGGTACAAAACCATCGCATGATCCAGCAACTGGCTGGCCGACCGCGCACTGGTTTCAACCCCTCGGATCATCGACCGCAGGCGCATGCGCGTGGCTTCGTCATTCGATTGGCGCAGGGCAATTTCCGCCTCGGTCCGCACCGTGGACAAGGGCGTGCGGATGTGATGCGCGGCCTCGGCGATAAAAGTTTCGGTTTGGGACAAAGCCCCGCGCAGCCGCGCGACAAAGCCGTTCAGCGCGCCCAGCAAAGGGGCGAGTTCGCGCGGCGCGGGGTGGCGCACCGGCCGCAGATCACGCGGGCCACGCCGCCCCACAGCCTCGGCCAAGCGGTTGATCGGGTTGAATACCGACCCCGCCGATAGCAGGCTAAGGGGGACAGCCAGCACGAAAAACCCCACCCCGATCAAGGCCGCGCGGTTGGCCAGACTGTCGGCAATCGCGGCTTGCCCTTGCCGCGTTTGGCCCACCAGAACCAGCACCGGCACCGGGCCTTTGCCCACCACGATGCTTCGCGCCACGGCGGCGATGCGCACTTCGGTATCCAGATAGGGGCTGGTGTAGAATTCGGGCGCAAGGGATGCAGGGCGCACCACAGGTGGCGGCAAATCATCATAACCCGTCACCGTTTCACCACCAATATCAATGCGATAGAACAAGCGGTCTTGCCCCATCGCCCCCAGCATAGAAAAGGTGGCGTAGGCCAGATCCACCTCAATCGCGTCATCCGTGGCGCGCAATTGTTCGGCAATAGATGTCGTGGCGGCGCCTAAAATCGCGTCTTGCGCCGCCTCAGCCGCGCGGTCGGCGGTAGAGCGCACGGTAAAATACAGCGCCACCGCCAGTACCGCCGCCACGACCAACAGTTGCACCACCAGCTTGGCGCGCAGGCTGCCGCTGGGCAAAAACGCCTTCATCCTGTAGTCAACTTATAGCCAAGCCCGCGCACTGTCTCAATGCGCGCGGCCGACCCCACCAGTTTCTTGCGCAACCGGCCCACATAAACCTCTATCGCGTTGTCGCTGACGGTTTCGGCATAGGAAAACAGCCGGTCACACAACTGATCCTTACTGAAAATCCTATCCGGCGCGCCCAGCATGATTTCAAATAACCGCAGCTCGCGGTTTCGCAGATCGCGGGCCTCGCCTGCGATGGTCACGGTGGCGGTCAGCGGGTTGAACGACAGGTCGGCATAGATTCGCACGGTCTGTGCCGCCCCACCCCTGCGGCGCAAAACCGCGCGGACCCGCGCCTCTAGTTCGGCAAAATCAAAAGGTTTGGTAATATAATCATCGGCCCCGCTGTCCAGCACATCCACCCGGTCCGACACCGCCGCCCGCGCGGTCATCACGATCACCGGCGTGTCGCGGCCTGCCCGCCTTTGCGCTTGTAAAAACGCACGCCCATCGCCATCGGGCAGCATAATGTCCAACAATATCAGATCATAGGATGCCGCGGCCAAACAGTCCTGCGCCTCGGCCAAGGTGCCCGCGCTATCCACGCCATGCCCGTCCAACGCCAGCAAATCGCGTACAGACCTTGCCAGTTCCACACTATCTTCGACCAGCAAAAATCGCACGTTTCTTTTGACTCCCCACGCCCATGACAGGTTAGTGTCAGCTTTGACGGGAATCGTCGACCTTGCAAGGGCCAGCGTACGCGCAGCCCGAACGCATGAAAAATGTCTGGGAGGACTCATATGAAAACGACCATGTTCAAGGTGCTTGGCACCACAGCCCTTTTGTCCGCGATGGCCACAAGCTCGGCTTTTGCAACCGAATGTATCGCACCAGCGAACCCCGGCGGCGGCTGGGATTTCACTTGCCGTCAAATCGCTAACATCATGTATGAGATCAAGGCGATCGACGCTCCGATGCAGGTGACCAACATGGCCGGCGGTGGCGGTGGCGTGGCATTCTCGGCTGTTGTGGCCGACCACAACGAAGACCCAGACGTGATCGTCGCTGCGTCTTCGGCAACCACCACCCGTCTGGCACAAAACGCCTTTGCTGGTATGACTGCTGACCAGGTACGCTTTGTGGGTGCCATCGGTGCTGATCCGGGCGTGATTGTTGTAGCCAAGGACAGCCCGTTCCAGAACCTGGGCGATATGGTTGCCGCGATCAAGGCTGATCCGGGTTCGGTTGCCTTTGCAGGTGGCTCGGCTGTTGGTGGTTTTGACCATATGAAGCCGTTGCAGATCATGAAGGCCGCTGGCTTTGATGACATCACCAAGATCAAGTATATTGGTGTTGACGGTGGTGCAGATGCGATCACCCAAACCGTTGGTGGCTTTACCCAAGCGATGACCGGCGACATGTCGGAAATCGTGGGCTTTGTGAAGTCGGGCGATGTACGTGTTCTGGCCGTATTGACCGAAGAGCGTGTACCGGGCTTTGACGATATCCCTACCGCACGCGAGCAAGGCTTTGACGTGGTCGCGGTTAACTGGCGCGGCGTTTATGTGCCAAAGGGCATTTCCGATGACCAGTTCAACACATGGGCTGAACGCTTGAAGGCCGTCGCTGACAGCGAGCAGTGGAAAACCGCTATGGCCGAAAATGGCTTGGCTCCCTTCACCAAAGTGGGTGGCGATTTCCAATCTTGGGTCGACAACGTGATTGCTGACACGGTTGTTCTGTCCAAGGAAATCGGGGTTATCCAATAATGCGTGGTGACCGGATTTTTGGTCTGGTCATGATCGTTGTGGCGCTGGGGTATATCCTCAGCGCCACGACCATCCGCTCCAGCTTTATGTCAGACCCGGTTGGACCGCGGATTTTCCCGTATTTGATTGGCGTTGTGACGATGATGTGCGCCTTGGTGATGGTCCTGCGCCCAGACCCAGACGTTGAGTGGCCGGTTGGCAAGACCCTTTTGAGCCTTGTTGTGGCGCTGGTGGTGCTGTTTGCCTATGCCATGATGGTCAAGCCGTTGGGCTTTATCCTGCCTACGATCATCGTTTCGGGCATCCTCAGTTATCAGATCAATCCAAAACCGCAATTGGCAGCCCTTACGGGTGTTGGCCTTGGCGTTGGGCTGTTTGTGCTGTTTAAATTCATTCTCGGCCTTGGCCTTAAGGGCCTGCCGCCTGCCCTGATGGGCTAAGGATTTTCTCATGGATCTGCTGTCTAATCTCGCGCTTGGATTTTCCATCGCGCTTTCGCCTTACACGCTGGTCTTGGCGGTCATTGGTTGCTTTGTCGGTACGATCATCGGGGCACTGCCGGGGCTTGGCCCATCGAATGGTGTGGCCCTGCTTATTCCCATTTCTTTCTCAATGGGGTTTGATGCGATTTCCGCGTTGGTTTTGCTGACCTCGGTCTATTACGGGGCGATGTATGGCGGGCGTATCTCGTCTATCTTGCTGAACATTCCGGGCGATGAACCCGCGATGATGACCACGCTGGATGGCTATCCCATGGCCAAGCAAGGCAAGGCTGGCGAGGCGCTTGTCGTCTCGGGTGTAGCATCCTTTGTTGGTGCTTTTTTGGCGACCATCGGTCTGATGCTGCTGGCCCCTTGGCTGGCACGCGTAGCGTTCCAGTTTGGTCCGGCCGAATATTTCGCACTGTATATGCTGGCGTTTTGTACGCTGGGCGGCGTGGGGTCTAACAATCAGGCCAAATCAGCGATGGCGGCCTGTATCGGGCTGGGTATCGCGATGATCGGGTTGGATAAAACCACCAACATGCAGCGCTATACCTTTGGCAATATTCACCTGTTTGATGGCATCGACTTTCTGGTCGCCATCGTTGGGCTGTTCGCCGTGTCCGAGGTATTTCATTTCATCGAAACCCACGGCAAAAACTCGGCCATCGGGGTGAAGCTGGGCAAGGTGGTCATCCCGTGGAAAATGCTGAACGACACCAAGGGTGCCATGCTGCGCGGCTCGGGCATCGGGTTTATCGCTGGCATTTTGCCGGGGGCTGGTGCGTCTTTGGGTTCATTTTTGGCCTATATGGGCGAAAAATCCATCGCCAAGGACAAAGACAGTTTTGGCAAGGGCAACCCGCGCGGTGTCGCGGCCCCCGAGGCGGGTAACAACGCCGCCGCCGGTGGCGCGCTGATCCCGATGCTGACGCTGGGCGTGCCGGGGTCTGGCACCACCGCCGTTCTGCTGGCTTTGCTTTTGACACTGAACATCACTCCCGGACCGCTGTTGTTTACCGAGCGCCCGGATGTGGTGTGGTCGCTGATCGCGGCGCTTTTGATCGCCAACATCATGCTACTGATCATGAACGTGCCGATGGTCAAAGTCTTTGTCAAAATCCTGTCCGTGCCGTCCTATGTCTTGCTGCCCGGTGTCACGATGATTGCTTTTGTCGGCATTTATTCGCTAACTGGGTCCAGCTTTGATATGATGCTGATGGTGGCCTTTGGCGTTTTGGGCTATATCTGTCGCAAGATTGATATTCCCACAGTGCCTATCATTCTTGGCATCCTTTTGGGCAACCAGATGGAGGATAACCTGCGCCGCGCGATGATTTTGTCTGATGGCGATTGGACCTACCTTTTCTCATCGCCGATCGCGATCGGCCTGTGGGTTGCAGCGGTTCTGGGCTTCCTTGCCCCGATTTTCTTGCGCAAGTTTCTGAAAAAGCCGCCTTTGCCTACATTGGACGAAGACTAAGAAAGCACTTCCTCAACCCAATATTTGCGCCCCTTGTATCCGCTTGCAGGGGGCGCAGACATAGCAAACCCCACCTAAGGACACGCCCCATGCCCACCCGCATCCTTATTCCTTCCGGCGTTTTATGCTTGGGCTTTGATCGTGCCGCCTTGGCACGCGGGGTTGCCGCAAAACCCGATCTGATCGCCATTGATGGTGGCTCTACCGACAGCGGCCCATGGTCGCTGGGGGCTGGGCAATCCAAATACGCCCGGTCAGTCACCAAATCGGAATGGCGCGAGTTGATGTTGGCGCGGGCCGAGGCAGGTGTGCCGTTGGTCATCGGCACTGCAGGCACCTGCGGCGCCGATGCTTGCGTCGATTGGATGTTCGATATCACGCAAGAACTGGCCAGCGAGTTGGGGCAATCCTTGACGGTCGCCCGGCTTTATTCCAACCAATCCAGCTCCCGTATCACCGACGCGCTTGCCGCGGGTCGCGTGAAACCCTTGACCCCGGCCCCCGACATCAGCGCTAGAGCCTTGGCGCAAATGACGAATATCGTGGCGCTTGCCGGGGCCGAACAGATTCAGGCCGCGCTGAACACCGGGGCCGATATCATCATCGCAGGCCGCACCACCGACACCGCGATTATCGCAGCCTTGCCTTTGATGCGCGGCGATCATGCCGGGGCCGCGTGGCACGGCGCCAAGGTGGCAGAATGTGGCGCGCTTTGTTCCACCAACCCCACTTCGGGTGTTATTATGGTCGATTTTGACGACAGCGGTTTTACGGTTGAGCCCCTTGCCGATGGGGCCACCTGCACGCCCCATTCCGTCTCGGCCCATATGCTTTATGAAAATTCCGACCCATTTGTGTTGTATGAACCCGGCGGCCATCTGGACGTGACCCAAACCCAATACACCGCCCTTGATGCCCGCCGCACCCGCGCCACAGGGTCCAAATGGGTGCCGGGGCAATACACGGTGAAACTGGAAGGTGCCCGCGCTGCAGGCTTTCAAACCACCCTGATCGCCGTGCTGCGCGATGCGCATTACGTGGCCAATGCGCAAGAGTGGGTGGATAAACTCCACGCTTTCCTCGATGCCCTGATCGCCAAACGCATGGGGCTTGCGCCCGAAACCTATGACCTCGACTTCCGCCTAATCGGCGTTAACGCCGCTCTTGGGTCCATGGAAAACCGCACCGGAAACCCCACCGAAGTTGGCGTGCTTTTGATTATTACGGCCGAAACCCAAGCCCTTGCGTCTGAGATCGGCAAACTCGCCAACCCGCACCTCCTCCACTATCCCCTGACCCAAGGTGAAGAACTGCCAACCTTTGCCTTCCCCTATTCCCCTGCCCAATCCGACCGCGGCGCGCTGTATGAATTTGCCCTGAACCATTTGCTGGAACTCGACGACCCAATGTCCGCTTTCCGCCTAACCGTGACCGAGGTGACGCCATGACCCAAGTCTCTGACATAGCCATGAAAGTCCGGTCCAAGAACGCAGGGCCATTCTGGGTGACCATCGACGTGTTTTGCGGCAGCGCAGACGCCTATGATCGATTGCGTGCGGCTTTGAAAACCAGCGACATCGCGGCCCTGTACCAGCAACCGACCCAAATGCTTAAACGTTTCGATATCGCGGATCTGCATGTCATCAAGTTCTCATTCCCGCGTCCCGTCATTCAAGGCCACCGCTCGGACCGCGACATGCACGGCGCTGGGTGGGCCACGCTGTTGGCTGAACTGACAGTTTGATCTCAGAGGTCTTTGCCGCCACCAACCACCGCCCCAACGCTTGCAAGCCCCGCATCCACCACCGCCCGCTCGGCACGCGTTAACAGTTGCGACCGCGGATATTGCGGCTTTGCCCTATCATCCAAAATAGGGGCCTCCCAGCCACGGGTTGTAGAAAAAAACGCATCTGCACCTTCTGCCCCGAATTCCCGCAAAAATCCTTGGATCACCACGTCGATGTAACTCAGCAAGATCGGATGCGCGACCGCAGGTGCGCTCGCTTGCGCCTTAGGCACTGAATAGACCTGAATGGGGCGTTTGCCGTCGGCGCCCGTCGCTTCTGCCAAGTGCCGCCCATAGCCGTGTTCCCGTACGTCCAACGCCGCCCAATCCCCGCCCGGCACATGCGCGATCAACCCGTGGATCGTGCAGCCCGCGTCCCGCTCGACCGACAAATAGGCCAAGGGCCGCACCGCCGTATGCACCCACACCCTGCGCCACCCGGCCAATTGCGCAGGCTCGGCCTCACCATAGCTATGCGTGGCGCGGTTCACCAAGGATCCATAGCCAAAAAAGTAAGGGGACATGTCGGTTCTCCGTTGTATGCGGTCGCATTCATTTCACGCTTGCTTGCCACCCGCCGCCGCGCTAGGTTTTCGCAATCAGGATCGGGAGAATCCGGTTGGGGTGCAAGCCCTGTTCTGGTGCCGAAGGAGCAACCGCCCCGGTAAACTCTCAGGCGCAAGGGACCGGTTCTGGTAGTGGACTCTGGAGAGTGGCGCGAAGACAAGCGCCCGCCGAAGGGATAACGATCTCAGGCGCCCTTTTTGGGTAAGGACAGAGGGGGCATTTTACGGACGGGATTGGCCTGTCCGCAAAGTGCCGGGGTTTTCCGGCGTGACCTAAGGGGGCTTTATGGCCGAGCTGGCGCGGACGGAACTGTTTGATCTGCATGTCGAATTGGGTGGCAAAATGGTGCCCTTTGCCGGGTATGAAATGCCCGTGCAATACCCAATGGGGGTGCTGAAAGAACACCTGCATACGCGCCAAGCCGCTGGTCTGTTTGACGTGAGCCATATGGGCCAGGTTCTGCTGCATCCCAAAACCGACATGGACGCCCTGATCGCGGGGTTTGAGGCGATGATGCCCGTAGCCGTTGCAGACGTGCCCGAAGGGCGGCAACGCTATGGGCTGTTCACCAACGACACCGGCGGGATCATCGACGATTTAATGTTTGCCAACCGCGGCGATCATTTGTTTGTGGTGGTCAATGCTGGCTGCAAAGAGGGCGACATCGCCCATATGACCAAACATCTGGCCAATGTGGCCACCGTCACCCCCGTGACCGACCGTGCGCTGCTGGCGCTGCAAGGGCCGGGTGCCGAAGATGCCATTTCTGGCATGATCCATTCGGTCATGGCTATGCGCTTTATGGATGTTATCACCGCCCATTCGGTTTTTGGCGAGCTTTGGATTTCACGCTCGGGCTATACTGGCGAGGATGGCTTTGAAATTTCCGTCCCCAATGCCGGTGCTGTAGGCCTTGCCAAGGCACTGCTCGCCCACCCATCAGTCGCCCCTATCGGCCTTGGCGCGCGCGACAGCCTGCGGCTAGAATCTGGTTTGTGCCTTTATGGCCATGACATCGACGCAACCATCACCCCGGTTGAGGCTAATCTTGGCTGGGCCATCCAAAAATCGCGCCGTACAGGGGGCGACCGCGCAGGCGGCTTTCCGGGCGCAGACATTATCCTTGCACAACTGGATAACGGCCCCGAAAAACGCCGCGTTGGCCTTTTGCCGGATGGCCGCGCGCCCATGCGTGAAGGGGTCGACCTGTTTGATGCAGCGACTGGCGGCACCGCCATTGGCCGCGTCACCTCGGGTGGTTTTGGTCCCTCAATTGATGCGCCCATTGCCATGGGATTTGTGCCAACTGCCCTTGCCACCACAGGTACCCAGCTTTGGGGCGAAGTGCGCGGCAAACGCTTGCCCGTCACAATAGCATCCCTCCCTTTCCGTCCCTCCACCTTCAAACGCTAAGCGCAAACACCAAGGAACCCCCACGATGATGAAATATACCGAAGATCACGAATGGCTGCGGGTTGAAGGCGACCTAGTCGTCGTCGGCATCACCGAACATGCGGCAACCCAACTTGGCGATGTTGTGTTCGTCGAACTGCCTGAACCCGAAACCATGGTCGCCACAGGTGACGAAGTCGTTGTGATTGAAAGCGTCAAAGCGGCCTCCGATATCCTTGCCCCCGTTGATGGCGAGATTGTCGAAGTGAATGGCAAACTGTCCGACAGCCCCGGCTTGGTTAATGATGACGCCACGGGGGATGCCTGGTTCTTCAAGATGAAACTCGACGATATGTCCGTACTAGATGCGTTCATGTCCGAAGACGAATACAACGATTTTATTGGATAATCCGCGTCCTTCCGCCCCATAGAGGAATACCCGTGGGGCGGTGTGGGTTGCTGATATTTGGGGATGGAAATGACCTATACGCCCGTTGACTATAACACCTATGACTTCGCCAACCGCCGCCACATCGGCCCCTCGCCCGAGGAAATGGCTGCCATGCTAAAGGCCGTGGGTGCCGCCAGCCTTGACGCGCTTATGGATGAAACCATCCCCGCCTCGATTCAGCAAAAAACGCCGCTGGGCTGGGCGCCCTTGGCCGAACATGAGTTTTTGGCCAAAATGCGCGAAGTGGCCTCCATGAACACGGTGATGACCTCGTTGATTGGCCAAGGCTATTATGGCACGGTTACCCCCCCTGCGATCCAACGCAATATCTTGGAAAACCCCGCGTGGTATACCGCCTACACCCCCTATCAGCCTGAAATTGCCCAAGGGCGGTTAGAGGCATTGTTGAATTATCAAACCATGGTTGCCGATCTGACCGGCCTGCCCGTCGCCAACGCCAGCCTTTTGGATGAGGCGACAGCGGCCGCCGAAGCCATGACCATGGCCGAACGCAGCGCAAAATCAAAGGCGCGCGGCTTTTTTGTCGATCGCAACTGCCATCCGCAAACCATCGCCGTTATCCAAACCCGCGCCGCCCCTTTGGGGATAGAGGTGATGGTGGGCGACCCTGCATCAATGGACCCAAGCACCGTGTTTGGCGGGATATTCCAATATCCCGGCACCTACGGCCATGTCACCGACTACACGGATCAAATCGCAGCGCTCCACGCGGCCAAGGCGATTGCGGTTGTGGCCACTGACCTTTTGGCACTGACCATGATCAAAGAACCCGGTGCCATGGGCGCCGATATCGCGGTAGGCTCCAGCCAGCGCTTTGGCGTGCCTATGGGTTATGGTGGCCCACACGCCGCCTTCATGGCTTGCAAGGATGATCTGAAACGCGCCATGCCGGGCCGCATTGTTGGCGTGTCGATCGACAGCCACGGGAACATGGCATACCGCCTGTCGCTGCAAACCCGCGAACAACACATTCGCCGCGAGAAGGCCACGTCCAACGTCTGCACGGCGCAGGCTTTGCTGGCCGTCATGGCCTCATTCTACGCGGTGTTCCACGGACCCAAAGGCCTGCGCGCCATTGCCGAACGGGTGCATTTTTCCACCGTCCGTCTGGGCCGCGCTTTGCGTGCGGCAGGGGCCAAAGTATCGCCCGACGCGTTCTTTGACACCATCACGGTTGAGGTGGGCGTGGGTCAAGCAGGCATCCTTGCCGCCGCCCGTCATGAAGGCCTGAATTTCCGCAAAATCGGCACCGACCGCGTGGGGATTTCACTGGATGAAACCACCGATGAAAAGGTTCTTATTCGGGTTCTGCGCGCCTTTGGTATCGAAGGTGTGCCGCCCCACCGCGCCGTCTTGGGCTTTCCTGATGCGATGGTCCGCGAAACCGATTATCTGACCCACCCGGTGTTCCACATGAACCGCGCGGAATCGGAAATGATGCGCTATATGCGCCGCCTGTCGGACCGTGACCTCGCCCTTGACCGTGCTATGATCCCGCTTGGGTCTTGCACGATGAAGCTGAACGCCGCGGCCGAAATGATGCCCATCACTTGGCCGGAATTCGGCTCTTTGCACCCGTTTGTGCCTTTGGATCAAGCCAAAGGCTATGCTTATGCTATCGACGATCTGTCAAAGAAACTCTGTGAAATCACAGGCTACGACGCCATGTCGATGCAACCCAATTCGGGGGCCCAAGGCGAATATGCGGGCCTGCTGACTATCCAAGCCTATCACCGCGCCAATGGTGGCGGTGACCGCAACATCTGCTTGATCCCCACTTCGGCGCACGGCACCAATCCGGCATCCGCGCAAATGGCGGGGATGAAAGTTGTCGTCGTCAAATCGGCCCCGAACGGCGATGTCGACCTTGATGATTTCCGCGAAAAGGCCGCGGCAGCGGGCGATAAACTGGCGGCTTGTATGATCACCTACCCCTCCACCCACGGCGTGTTTGAGGAAACCGTGGGCGAAGTGTGCAAGATCACCCATGACCACGGCGGCCAGGTCTATATCGACGGGGCCAATATGAACGCGCTGGTGGGTCTTGTGAAACCGGGCAAAATTGGCGGCGATGTCAGCCACCTGAACCTGCATAAAACCTTTGCAATCCCGCATGGCGGCGGTGGTCCGGGCATGGGGCCAATCGGCGTGGGCGCGCACTTGGCCCCCTACCTGCCGGGCCACCCTGAACAGACGGGTTTAACCGAAGGGCCGGTATCGGCCACGCCTTATGGGTCTGCGAGCATTTTGCTCATTTCATGGGCCTATTGCCTGATGATGGGTGGCGAAGGTCTGACACAGGCCACCCGCGTGGCAATCTTGAACGCCAACTATATCGCAGCACGGCTGAACGGTGCTTATCCGATCCTGTTCATGGGCAACAAAGGCCGTGTCGCACATGAATGTATCCTTGACACCCGGCCCTTTGCCGATTGCGGCGTCACGGTGGATGATATCGCCAAACGTCTGATTGATAACGGCTTTCACGCGCCGACCATGTCATGGCCGGTATCTGGCACCTTGATGGTGGAACCCACGGAATCCGAAACCAAGGCAGAGATTGACCGTTTTATTACCGCCCTACTCGCCATCCGCGCGGAAATCCAATCGGTGCAAGACGGCGAGATTTCGGCCGAGGACAGCCCGCTCCGCCACGCCCCACACACGGTCAACGACCTCGTGGCGGACTGGGATCGCAAGTACAGCCGTGAGGCCGCTTGCTTTCCGCCCGGTGCGTTCCGTGTTGATAAATACTGGCCGCCTGTAGGTCGCGTCGATAACGTACATGGCGACCGTAACCTGATCTGCACCTGCCCGCCTTTGTCTGATTATGCCGAGGCGGCAGAGTAAAGCGGTTTGCCCGCTTGAAGGCCTCTCAATGGCCCCCTACATATAAAAACAACGGAATATGAAGGGGGCCAAAATGGCAGATGGCGTAAAACTGGCCTGCACTACCTGTGGGCAAATGAACCGGGTGCCTACGGCCAAACTGACCGCAAATCCCAAGTGCGGTTCTTGCGGTGACCCGCTTGTCACTGGCAAAGTGGCCGAGCTTGACCCCGCCATCCATGACAAGGCCACGCGCGGCGATGATCTGCCGTTGCTGGTTGATTATTGGGCGCCATGGTGCGGCCCTTGCCGCATGATGGCCCCTGAATTTGCCAAGGCCGCCAAAACACTTGAAGGTCGCGCGCGATTTGCCAAGATCAACACCCAAGATCATCCCAAAATCTCTGACCGTTTGCGCATACAAGGCATCCCTTTGCTGATCCTTTACCACAAGGGACGTGAAGTGGCCCGCCTGCCCGGCGCCCGCCCTGCCGTCGACATTACCGCTTTTGTGACAGAAAAAACGCCTGCATAGGCAGTCTAAGCATACGCCACGCCCCATTGGCACTAGGTTCGAAAATAGCGAGGATTGGCCAAAACTATACAAGACCGCTGCCCAATGCAGTTCGAATTTGATAAAATTGCGCCAGAGGTTGGCTATAAACTTCTCTCCTCGACTATCACGCCGCGCCCGATTGCCTAGATTAGCACGCTTGACCTGAACAGTCTGGTCAACGCGGCGCCCTACAGCTTTTTCAACGCCGTGGGCCACTCCCTGCCTACCGTTGCCATAGGCCTTTTGCGCGATGTCGCGCGCGTTTGGAAAGACACCGCCCGCAACATCCTTGAGACTGGCGAATTTGTCGTGAACCTTGTGCCCGAAGCCTTGGTCGACGCGATGAACACCAGGCGCACAGGGCTGTTGTAGCCTGACCGCATCAAAAACAAACGTTCGAAGTCCGCGAGTTGGTTTAGAACGGTCAAACGGCGGCGGCGCCTCTTGCCTGAAACTGCGATCAAGACCTCATGCCGGGCCTTGGATATATCAATCGCATCCTAGACAGGCGCGGTTTGTGCAATAATGGTATCGGTCATAACCTCTTAATCAGCGTCATTCCGAGGGTGTTATGGCGCAGAATTCATTGCCAATAAGTAAGGGCTTGGATCAGGACTCTCAGTGCGAAAACCACGTTTATCGCACCAGGATCACCGTGGGGAAACGGCTATTGAGAGAGCTTTAATTCTATGTTCAGGGATGAACCTATCAACGGCGAGGTATTCTATTCGTTGAGCAAGGCCGAGATCCTGATCGAACTTTGGAACACCACTACATCACAGTCAGACCGCACAGCGCCTTGCGCTTCCGTCCGCCTGCGCCAGAAAGTATGATGCCGATTGGCCTGAGGCCTACCATGCAGTAACCGTCAATTCACTCCACCCAATGGGGGCAGACGAGTTAACGCGCATTCAAACTTTGGACAGATTTCGCACCCAAAATGATCGGGCAAAAGCGGTCACGTCACGTATGTTCAGGCTGATGGCTTTGACTTGGCAGTTCCCTCAAAGAAATAGTCGGGCTATTGTTCCCGGAAGGCGCGCGTCATGCTGTCAACGATTGGTTTTGCGAGGTATTGCGCAAAGGTTCGTTCTGCCGTCTGGATCATTATCTGGGCTGGCATCCCCGGCGTGGGTGTGAAGTGTCCCACACGGCGGATTTCGTTGGCCGATAGGGAAATTCGGGCCACATACACTTCTGTCGGGATGCCGGTTGAGGTGTCGGTAATTGAATCGGCCGAGACGTAGAACACTTCGCCGTTCAGCACCGGGGTCGTGCGTTGGTTCAGCGCGGTTAGACGGACGGTCGCTGGCTGGCCGGCGCGAACACTGTCAATGTCATTGCGAGGAATCTGAACCTCAATGATCAGCGGTTCGCTTTCGGGTAGAATTTCAAGGATCGGGCGACCACTTTCGATCACGCCGCCACCAGTGTGATAATACAGGCGAACAACCGTGCCCGAGACAGGCGCCAACACATCCGACCGTTCCCGCACATTCACCGCGGTACGGGACTTTTCGCGCACGCTATCAAGTTCGCTTTGGATTGTTTGCAGGTTATCAAGCGCCAATTGCCGATAGCGGTCCAATGTCTGCTCTATCTGCTGTCCGTATTTGAGGTCGACCTGCGCGATCTCATCCACCTCGGCCTTGAGCCGTCCGATCTGGCCCTCAGCCTCTATCAAGGCCAACTGGATGCTCAACACTTCAGATGACCTAACAAGCCCTCGGTCGAGCAATTTGTTCTTCGTTGCCATTTCCGTTTGCAACACAGTCAACTGCCGCGTTTGCGCGTCTAGCTGAGTTTCATAACCCACTCGGCGCATGTTCAGCGCTTCTATGTTGCGTTGCAGAAGGCCGATGTCATTTTTCAGCGCACTTTCCGCCACCTGAAATGAGATCATCTGGCCGTCAAGGATGGCTGCAATTTCGTTGTCTGCCCTCTCTGCCTGTAGGGCTTCAGGGTATACCAGCACCTCTTTGCGGTTATACTGGGCAAGCAACCGCGCCTCGCTTGCCTCAAGCCGGGCTTGGCGCAGGCCAAGTTCGCGTTCACTGGCGGCAGCAGCGGTTTGGTCGAGGCGGACCAAGACTTGTCCAGCTTTGACGTGATCGCCCTCGCGTGCATTTATTTCGCGGATAATGCCGCCTTCTAGGTGCTGGACGATCTTGTTCTGTCCAGTCGCAACAAAGCTTCCCTGCGCGATAATGGCCGCAGCTAGGGGAGCTTGAAACGCCCAAAGGCCAAAGCCGCCAAAGGTAAGAAGCATCAGGGAAAAGCTAATGATGACATGCCATTTGATTGACCGGGGGACGGAAGCATACCATTCTGGTTCCGGCGGTTGATGTGTCACCATGCTCATTTTGTAACCTTTGGCGGTGCTTTGCGGCCCGCAAGTTTTTCAAGCACTGCCTGACGTTCACCGAACATTTGGATGGTGCCATCGGCCAGTAGCATAATCTTGTTCACCGAACTAAGCAGGGACGGCTTTTGGGTGATGACAACCACGGTGATCTTGTTGTCTTGGGCATGTTTCACCGCGCGGGCCAGGGCCTTGTCTCCATTGGTATCTAGATTTGAATTCGGCTCATCCAACACCACAAAGCGCGGATTGCCAAAGAAGGCACGGGCCAGTGCGATGCGCTGTTTTTGCCCACCGGATAGGGGGGAGCCATCGGCAGCCACAACAGTTTCATAGCCTTGCGGCAGGTTCGCGATCATCTCATGAACATCCGCTAGGCTTGCTGCCTTGAATATATCGGCGTCCGTGGCGTCTTCACGCATCCGCCCGATGTTTTGCTTTATGGATCCAGGGAAAAGCTGCACGTCTTGCGGCAGATACCCGATATTTTCGCCTAGCTGGCGCGGATCCCAGTTGCGCAGATCCATCAGGTCAAGCCGGACGTTGCCCGATGTTGGCATCACTGACCCCACCAGCATTTTGCCAAGCGTGGTTTTGCCCGCGCCAGAATTGCCGATAACAGCCAGCGTTTCACCAGGGTTCAGCGAAAAGCTGACCCCATTAAGCACAACCTGCTTGGTCCCCCCGGGAACGTACAGCAACCGTTCAACATCCAACCGACCTTCGGGTTGCGGCAGATTCAGCCGTTCGAACTGCACCTTGGAACTGGTCAGAAGCGTTTTGATCCGGCCAAAAGCCGAGCGTGAGACGGAATAGGAATTCCACCCTTCAATCGACCCTTCGATTGGGGCCAGCGCACGGCCTGCGATGATTGATGCGGCAATGACCATGCCGCCGGTAATCTGCCCGTCGAGCGCCAGAAACGCTCCCCAACCCAGCATTGTGACCTGAGTAAGGAGGCGGATGATGCGTGACGCGGCAGCAGTAATGATGTTGCGATCTTGTGCTCGCACCTGTGCCGAAAGTGAATTTGCCGTGTCACGGCCCCAGATTTTCACCGTCTCGGGTATCATTGCGAGGGCGTTGATAATCTGGGAATTGCGGGCCATTGAGTCGAGATGCATGTTTGCTTTCGACTGGGCCATGTTTGCTTCGCCAAAAGGTTTTGCGGTGATCCGCTGGTTGATAACCGCCACGACCAACAACATCAGGCTCGTCGCTATAACGATCGCGCCAAGATGAGGGTGGACCATAAAGATCGCAAAGATAAAGAGGGGGGCAAACGGCACGTCGAGGAAAGAAATCAGCGTGCCCGATGTAAGAAACCCTCGCAGCGTTTGCAGATCACCAAGCGTTTGATATTCGCGACCTGTGCCGTGCAGGGATGCGTGGGCTGCCGCACTTAGGATTGGGGCGCCAAGGCGTGCGGCCACCTCCACCGCAGTGCGCAACAGGATAAAGCGGCGGAAGGCGTCAAAGATTGCCTGAAAGACTACCGCACCTACGATGATGATCGTCAGCATAATCAATGTATCAACAGACCGACTGGTCAGCACACGATCCGAGATTTGAAAGAGATAGACCGGGATTGCGAGGATCAGCACATTGGTGGCGCAAGTCAGGATCAACACAACAACTAGATTGCGTTTGACAGCAGCCAAACCTTGCTTAAGACTTTCGCCAAAATCATCGTCGCGCAAACGTTTGTGGAACTTAGGTGGTGGGCCGCCCTTTCCGCCGCCGTTCGCGGGCAGGTTTGCATTTGGCTCTTTCACCTTGATCGGGCCCGAGTCGCCTTCGATGGTGGGACCGGGCAGGTCGCGCGGCTCGCTGATGCGGGCTTCGACCTTAGGTGTTAAAATATGTGTTGGGTCAGCTTTCGGCGCGGGGTTGCTTTTGGGCGCCGGGTCTGGATCTGATTTGATCCTTTCCGCGGCAAACACAACGGGCGCGGGCTTTGGTATAGGTGGGGCCATTTTTGATGCTGGTTGGGGGGGCGTTTTCATCCTGCTTATGCGGAACGGAACGTTTTGGACTGCAGCTTCTCTTGGCGTGTTTCCGACCATCTGTTCGGCAGTCAAGTATAGCACTCTTGTCTCCTTAGGTGGAGTAAGTGTTAGGCGGCGTTGCACCAATAAAGGTGGCGCGGCCTCATCGTCTGGGGTGCTCGTATGATCTTTCACTGGATACCTACGTCTCGGTCTATTGAATTCTAGCTCAACATGGTTTGCATGATGTCAGATTGCCCCATGGCATCGGCGATCAGGCCGTGGGTCGAATTAGTGATGTCGTCACCCAACGTATCTGCGCCCATGTCGTCAGTTAGAAAGGCCACCGCTTCATTTGCGAGATCGGCTATTGAGGTGCCGGTTTCCATTAGGTCAGTATCAATCAGATTGGCCTGATAGATCAGCGCATCGGAATATGCGGTGCCCTGCGCCATCACGGTGCTGTCCATCCCGTTGTCGCGAATGGCCGCTATATTGGCTAGAATGTTTGACCCGGTGGTCACCTTAATCATATCTTGGAGATCGGATGCGAAATTGTCGCGGGCAAGGTGGACCTGATCAGCGTCGCCTAAAATGTTGACTTGTTCGACCATATTCACCGTCGTGAAATCACCGTCGATGTACAAAACCCGCAGAAGTTCGGTTCCAAGAAAGGCAGGGTCCTCGACCACTTCGTCAGGAATATAGTCGTTGCCTTGGGCAAAGCTGTTCAGAACATCGGCAAAGGTCTGGTTGATCGCGGCATCGGTATCCTGACCGATGGTCTGAATCGACGCTTGATTATAAGCTAGGTTGTCGCCGGTCGAAAATGCGGACGCTGTCGCCGGGGGCGAGCCGTTTGGCTGAGCATCGGCGGCGTCGAGCGCAGGATCTGCGGCATCAGTTTCGAGGCCTGTGTGTTCGGCAACCCCTGCTACGGGGGGGGGCTCAACAGCAACACCGTTCGTTGCGGCGGACTGTTGAGAAGTGCCATCAACGTTTGTGCCGTCTATTGCAATTGATGCGGCAACAACGGGCTGAGCCGTCACCTCCGCAATGTCAGATTCAACGCCAGTTGCCGCCGTGCCGTTCAGGGTTGATGCAACCGTTTCCAAATTCTCTGAAGGCTGGGTTCTCGCTGACGAGGTCGTGTCGATCACGTCGCTGTCAAGCAGGATATTCAACTGGCTTATCAGATTGATGTCGATGAGGTTGCCGCCAACAAGGATCAAATCGTAATGATATCCAAGTTCATGGATATTGAAACTATTGCTCAGATTGTTCTCACCCAACCCAAGGAAGGTTGCCGAACCTGAAAAGGTCACCACGGCCTGATCATAGTCTGTGGCGAATGAGTGCTGCTTAACCCAGTTAATTTGCGTGACAGGTCCATCATAGCGCACCACGGCCCAATTCGCGGGCGCATGCAAAAGGAAAGATGGTTCCGCATTAGTCGCTGGTTCTGGCTCATACTCGTTGCCATCTTCGGCAGCCGCTTTAGCCGCAGCCTCTTGGGCCGCAAGCTTGGCCGCAGCGACGGTTTGCATCCCGATTTTGGCAGCGTTAGACGCCATTGAGGATTGATCCGCCACAAGGGAGGACGACAGGCCGTTTGTCACGCTGTCATGGTCAACAATGACGTTGACCTGAGAAATCGCGTCCATACGCACCACGTCACCCGCAACGGCGATTACTTTCGCATCAAGCCAACTTGACGTAATGGAAGCGGTATTCACAAGACTGTTGGCACCAGCCACAACGGCATGACCGTCTTCAACCTTGAAGGGGCTTTCAGCCTTACCAAAGTCGGCACCGAAATCGTGGCCGTCTGTAGTGGCGTCATGGGGTGCGGCAGCTGCTTCGGCTTTCGCCAGTTTTTCGGCTATATAGGCTGGCTGCATGTCCTTGAAAGCGACGAACTCTTCGGCGGCAACTCCATCAATAAAGGTGCCTTTCGCGCTATCACCCAGCAAGACAGTGGTTGTCAGTGTGCCGTTGGTACCGGTTCCAATCGCAGCTGCAGCTGTTTGGATTTGGCCAATAACCACTGACCAATTGTCCGAGGTCGGAAGAACGTCCAGCTTCATAGGAAGGAGGGGCGCCACACTAGCAGAGACGGAGTGAAGTGTCGCAATCAGGGACGAGACCGCCTGAAAGCCACCCGAGATAACCGCGCCAAAGCTATCGTTGTCGGATAGCGTGTTGACCTGATAGGTTACCTGCGCGATTGAACTTGGCGGGGGGAGTTTGAAGTTTAGGGTCGCGTTGTGCGTGGCAACACCGAGCGAGCCAATTTCCTCACTGACTTCAAGCACCGGGATAGGAACCGCGCTGGCAAGTGTAATTGGGTTCTGAACGGTGGGAGCGATTTGCTCTGGCGCGGATGCCACTGCCTCGGGTGGCGGGGCCTTCACCTTGACGCCCGCGTCAACGTCTTCGAGTTGGTAGGCTTCCTTAGCTTTAAGGCTGCGCAGTTCAATCGCTCTGGCGTCATCTTCTGCGTTTTTGATCGCACGAAACTTATCGTATTCAGCGCGCATTCGGGCTTCTTGTTCGATCAGTTCAAAGGCACCAATAAAGTGCGCGATTTTTTCTGAAATGGCGTCCATCCACATGACGAGAAGCCCCTAAGTATGTGCAGGCCGGAAATTGACCGCGTGTGTTTGCCGATGAAGATATCACCCGGCTGGTGATTTGAAATTTGGGTGGTCAGAGAATCGGGGGCCGGGACTGGCCGGCCCCCGAAAGTGTTGCTTAAGAGTCGTCGCTGTCGTCGCCCACATAGGAGGAGCTGAACGAACCGCCAACAACGTTCATGTCGACGGTGTTACCCATCACGTTGGCGCCCATTACGATGCTCTGGTTGAACGCCGCGACATCGACTGCCGCTGCGGCAGAGGCGTAGGATTCGCCGGTGACATAGCCGTCATCACCGTTGCCTGAGCCCCACGAACCGGCATCACCGCCAGCACCGCCAGCACCATTGGTGGCCGAACCACCCATGCCACCAGATACAGTGCCGCCAAAGGTGTCGCCGACTGCCGCTGCACCGCCCATCGCGTCACCGGATCCACCGGATGCTGCTTCGGACATGCCTCCGTAACCGCCATTCCCAGACGACCCATCGACGTTACCGCTTGCACCTGCATCCGCAGAAGAATCGGCGCTGTTGCCTGTTCCGCCGCCTGCACCAGTTGACACATCCGTGTCATTGTCGGTGTAGGATTCGGAAAGTGCTTCGGCTGCGATATCGGACAGACCTCCATAGCCACCATCGCTGTCAGCATAACCATCTGCACTGGTGTCTGTGGTGTTTGCGTTCGACGAACCGCTGTCTCCGCCATCGCCGCTTGAGGCGTTAGAGGAGGCACTACCGTTGCCGTTCACATCCGATGTTGTGGCCGCATCCGTAGCACCTGTTGCACCACCACTGGCTTGCGAGTCGCCGGTGCCAGCTGCTGTTGCATCGGCATCGTTGTTCGCAGACCCGGCTGCACCGGCCCCGGATTCGGAGTCTGTGTAGCCACTGGAGGTGTTGGAGGCGTCATCGTCCGTCGCCGCATTGCCGGCTGCACCTGCGCCACTTGCGCCTGTGTTGGTCGCATCACCTGAGAGGTTGTTTTCAAACATCCCAGTGGACGCTGCACCAGAACCACCTGCACCGGACTGGTTATCCGAAGTGCCCATGGCGTCAGCCATCGCGTCGTTGTCAGCCGATCCGGCAGCACCAGCACCGCTTTCCGAATCTGTGCTACCACTACCATTTGCGGCGGCATCATCGTCCGTTGCGGCGTCACCCATACCAGCAGCGCCGGTTGTGGCGTTGTTGGTCGAGGTGCCGTTGGTAGTACCGTTGGCGGCACCAGCGTTGCCTGTGGCTCCACCACCTGCGCCGCCAGTGTTGGCAGCATTGGCGTTACCAGCCGCTGTACCATCGTTATCAGCCGATCCGGCAGCACCTGCACCAGACTCAGAGTCTGTCGATCCGTTGTTGGTGCCAACCGCATCGTCGTCAGATGCTGCATCGCCATTGCCGCCCGCAGCGCCGTTACCAGAGCTGGTTGCATCGCCAGAGACATCGTTATCGGCCATACCAGAGGTGCCGTTGGCGTTGCCACCATTGCCACCTGTACCGGTGCCGGTTCCAGTGCCGTTAGAATTGGCGTTGCCAGAGGTCGCAGGACCATTACCGCCGGCACCACCTGTGCCGTCACCTGCAACACCTACGCCAAGACCAAGCAACGCACCAATACCAGCGGCTTCGCTTTCGCCTTCGCCGCCATCGCCGCCCTCGCCGTCAGCGTTGGATCCAGCCGCAGCCAGACCAGCACCAAGACCACCACCGCTACCAGCATTGCCAGCCTCGGCTTCGGCCTCGGATTCAGCATCGCCAGATGCGTCGCCCGTTGCTTCGTTTTCGGCGTTCCCACCCGATGCGCCTTCAGCGTCGTTGTTGCTGTCGGTTTCGGCTGAGGCTGCGCCGTCTACGTTACCGTCAATGTCGCCACCACGTCCGCCATCGGCATTGCCGTCAGCTTCAGCGTCAACTTCATTGTCAGCATTGCCATCTGCATTACCAGCATTGCCAGCTTCAGCGTCTGCATTGGTTTCAGCGTTACTTTCGCCTTCAACATCGCTTTCTTGATCTGCGTTGCCGGTGTTGCCACCTTCGGCGTCTGCATTGCTATCAGTTTCGGCATCGGCCGCAACATCAACGTTGCCGTCGATATCGCCACCATTACCACCATCAGCATTACCAGCGGTTTCAGCGTTGGCATCGGCAGCAACTTCGCCGCTGGCATTACCGCTGTCTCCACCATCAGCCTCAGCCGAAGCGTCTGCATCACCGTCGGCTTCGCCTGTAGCTCTCAGATCGACATTGCCGCTTCCACCACCTTCGGCGTCAGCATTGCTGTCGGTTGCAGCTTCGCCTTCAACGTCAACATTGCCGTCAATATCGCCACCGTTTCCGCCTTCGCCTTTAGCTTCGCTTTCGCTATCGGCCGAGGTATCAACATCGGTTTTGCTGTCGGCATCGCCGGCATCGCCACCTTTGGCTTGGGTTTCGATGTCAGTTTCTGCTTCAGTTTCCTGATCGGCGGCGCTGTCAGCGTTGCCGCCGTCACCGGCTTCTTCGTCAGAACTTGCCTCTGTATCAACATCTGCATCGGTCTCATTATCGGCATCGGCGTCGCCGCCCCGCCCACCTTGACCATCAGCATCGGTTTCAGCTTTGGCTTCGCTGTCGCCGTCGTTTTCAGAATCATTATCGCCACCGTTGCCAGCGTCGCCTTCGGCAGTTGCTTCGGACTCGCCGCCTGTGGCTTCATTCCCAGCAGCATCGACCGCGCCAGAGCCACCGCCGTTTCCGCCATCCGCATCGGCATCGCCGGTGTTACCGCTCTCGCCACCTTTGGCTTCGGCTTGGCCGCCGGCTGTATCGCCACCCTCGGCACCACCACCATCGGCATCGGCATCGCTGCCGCCTTTCGCACCGTTGCTGGCAACACTGATACCTTCGGCGGCATTCGCTTCGCCACCTTCGGCATTACCGGATTGGTTGAACTCGCCGTTGTTCGAAACCTTGGCTTCTTCCAGAACGTCGTTATCGTTCAGGTCGTTGGTCAAAACGTTTACGAAACCAGCGTTATTGCCGGCACCATTCAGCGAGTTGGTGAGGATATCACCCATGTTGACGTCATTGCCAGGATCGAAGTCTATGTCACCCTTGGCCATATAAATGTCGCCGGTTGAACTATCACGAAGATCAAAATCGGCAAAATCATCATCCGAAGGTTCATAACCTTCAAGATCAACTCCAACGTCAACGTCAACGTCAACATCGACGGAGGTGTCATTGTCATTGGTGTTGTCGTTTTCATTGTCACTATCTGCCGACGCATCAGCAGTGGCGTCAGCGTCTGCATCCGAATCTGAATCAGCGTCAGAGTCTGATGCGGTAGTGGCATCGGAGTTGTTGGTAGAGTTTGTGTTGGATGTGTTGGAATTTGACCCGTTAGAAGAGGAGGTGCTGTTGGCATTACCGTCAGCAGTTCCGTTTCCGCTACCTGTTCCCGTTCCGGTTCCCGTCCCGTCACCATCCGCAGTGGCGTTATTTTGGTTGGTGTTCTCGTTCTCGTTCTCGTTTTCGTTTTCCGACTCGTTTTCGTTTTCGTTCGTGTTTGTGTTGACGTTTTCGTCGTCATCATGGTGGTTGGAGCCGCGTTCGCCGTCACCCCAGCCCATTACACTGTTACGCTTAGCCATATCTAAATCTCATATATTGAGGCCCGAACGTACCGCCAGTCATTTCCAAAGCGGTCACCGTCATGGCGAGTTTCAATTTTTTTGGATTTTGTGTCTGATGCTGACGCGATCGCTATCAGGAGCAGACGGCCGTTTGACTGTGCGGTATCTGGTTTAATACTCCCCCTTACAAATCAAAGTCTCCGCGTGCCCGTTCCCGACTTAGCCCCGAAAAGTGAGGGCGCAGAGCGTGTGTGGCGGCGGGTCACACCGAAAAGCCTAAAAAATTCGATGGCTTTCCAGATCAAGGCTGGCAGCGAATCGCCCGTCAGACACCTTGGAAAAAGGATTAGGTTTTCGGGAAAGCGCGTGCGGCTCTGCTAGTTAGCACCTTGAAAATATGAAAAATTCGTGTGTTGCGAGTGAGGGCCGCAATTTTGCCCTAAAGCTGACAAATTCGGCTAAACATATAAAATTAATGAATTATTAATAATTGCGGCACCCACAGAGTGCCTCGCCAATCGGCTTAGAACCTTGGATTAGACAAACTGACCTAAGGATTTATTTACCTGCGTCCAAAAGTCAGGCAGGCTAGTCTATACGATTAGATTTTTAAATTTGCCCATTTTGCCGCGTACAGTTTTATTAGGGGGAATTTTATGACCCAAGATATTCACCAAGACACATTTGATAACCGCGCTGCCACGCGGACGGACAGCCCGCGATCGAAAATCATTTTTGTCGGAAGCGCGATGAGCTTTTCTGAACGCATCCTTGCTGTATTCCGCGCGGAGTTTTCAGACTATGATTTTTTCCGTATCTCGACGATTGCGGATGTCTCGGCCGCGTGCAGGCTGCACGACGATGTGCAGCTTGTGGTCTTTGAAGCGTCCATGATGCAATCCGCGTTGGACGATACGCAGCGCATGCTTGATGCAGTTGGTTCCGCGCGGATCATCTTTTCGCTACTGGATCCGCAAGATGCTGCTCGGTTTCTCTTTGCACGTTCTGGGCGGTTGGGGTTGAAAGACGTCGGCTTCCTACCGCTGAACGGCCAGATGGATGTTTGGATTTCGGTCATGCATCTTTTCCTTTGCGGTCAAAGCTTTTTGCCACAAGATATTGCCGACTTGTTGATCAATGACGTCCCTCAGGCGGGATCAGCGGATGGTTTGCGGCCTAGTTTGACCGTTCGTGAATGGGAAGTGTTGCAGATGGTGGCGTTGGGCAAACCTAACAAAATTATTGCCGACGATATGGATTTGTCAGTCCACACGGTGAAATTGCATATCCACAATTTGTTGAAGAAGATCGG
>CBDTUV010000002.1:0-32650 GCA_965363575.1 uncultured Pseudorhodobacter sp.
TGGAAGATCGCCAGACCGTTGGCCCAACCGCCCATCTGCCCGCAGGCCGGTTTGAGGTGACAGATACCAAACGCACCGCCGATGATGGGTCTGATGCAGGTGGTGGCCTGATGTCGGTCATGCGCGGTGGTCGGGTGTTTGAAAAGGTCGGGGTCAATATTTCAACTGTCTACGGTGACTTGGGGCCATCCGCGCAAAAGGCGATGGCGGCGCGCGGTGTGCCGGGCATGGAAAGCGATCCGCGCTTTTGGGCCAGCGGCATCAGCCTTGTCGCCCATATGCAAAACCCCCACGCGCCTGCCGTTCACATGAACACCCGCATGTTCTGGACCCCGCATGCGTGGTGGTTTGGCGGTGGGTCAGACTTGAACCCCTGCATCGAATACCCGCAGGATACCGCGCATTTCCACGCCACGCAGGCTGCACACCTTGCCCCGTACGGGGACGATCTTTACCCAAAGCTGAAGGCTTGGGCGGATGAGTATTTCTTTATCCCGCACCGCAACCGCGCCCGTGGTGTGGGCGGCATCTTTATGGATGACCGCAACACCGGTGATTGGGCCGTCGATTTCGCACTGACCCAAGATATCGGCCGTGCGTTTCTGCCCGCGTATGTTCCGCTGATTGATCTGCGCCGCGACACGGCTTGGACCGATGCTGACAAAGACACCCAGTTGGTGCATCGCGGGCTTTATGCCGAATATAACCTTGTCTATGACCGTGGCACGAAATTTGGTCTTGCGACCGGCCATGATGCCAACGCGGTGTTGATGAGCTTGCCACCGTTGGCAAAATGGATCTGATCCCGGCATGGATAGACGGCGTCCTGCAGCCTGTCGAAAAACTGTCGGTGCACCAGCGCGGCCTGCGCCACAAGGCCGTGTCGGTTTTTGCTGTGGACGGTGACAAAATCCTGATCCAGCAACGTGCGGCGGTGAAATACCACACGCCGAACCTTTGGGCCAATACCTGTTGCACTCACCCGCATTGGAATGAGGATAATTTGGCCTGTGCCCATCGCAGGTTGGCGGACGAACTTGGCATCCACGGGCTGGACCTGCACCCGGTGGGCGAGGTGCGTTACCGCGCCGATGTAGGAAATGGTCTGATAGAGGATGAAGTGGTTGCGGTGTTCACCGCGCAGACCGGGGCCAATTTGCCCATGGTTCTAAACCCTAGCGAGGCGCAGGCCGCCCGTTGGGTGCCAATTGAGGCGCTGTTGCAGGAAATCGCCGACGATCCCACCCGCTTTACCCCGTGGTTGCAGATTTATCTGACCGAGCATCGCGGGCAGATCTTGGGCGATTTTTAGCGTATAAACATCTGGAAGTCGCCCACGATTGCCGCCACTCTGCGGCAAAGCCAAGGGGGACGCCATGCGCAATTCTGATGATATCTGGACCAAAGTAGAGGCACATGAGGCAGATTATATCCGCCTTGCCGATCAGGTGTTTGACACGCCCGAGGTGGCTTATACTGAAACCAAATCCTGTGCGGCCCATCTGGCGCAATTGCAGGCCGAGGGCGCGCGGATTTTTGAGGCTCTGGCAGGCATACCCACGGCTGTGATGGGCGAATGGGGGCAGGGCGGCCCGGTGATTGCGATCTTGGGTGAGTATGACGCGCTGCCTGCTTTGGGCCAAGAACCGGGTGTCGCCGTCCAGCGGCCTGTGGGGGCCGCAGGCCACGGTTGTGGGCATAATTTGCTGGGGTCTGCTGCGCTGCTGGCGGCGGTGGCCTTGCGCGATTGGTTGGATGAGACGGGCACGCCGGGGCGCGTGCGCTATTACGGCTGCCCGGCTGAGGAAGGCGGGGCGGCCAAGGCGTTTATGGTGCGGGCAGGCGTCTTTGCCGATGTCGACGCGGCGATCACATGGCATCCGGGCGATTATACCGGGCTTATGGCCCCAGTGGCGCTTGCGAATATGCGGATCGATTTCACGTTTCACGGCCGCGCGGCCCATGCCGCCAGTAGCCCGGAGTTGGGGCGGTCAGGCTTGGATGCGGTCGAGTTGATGAATGTCGGCGTCAATTATATGCGCGAGCATATGCCCGATGATGCCCGCGTTCACTATGCTTATCTGGACGCGGGCGGAGAGGCGCCGAATGTGGTGCAGCCCCGCGCCACGGTGCGGCAGTTGATCCGGGCGCGGGACAATAAAGGCTTGCGGGATTTGGTCGCGCGGGTGCGCAAAATCGGCGACGGGGCCGCGTTGATGACGGAAACGCGGGTGGAGACCAAGGTGGTTTCGGCTGTGTCCTCGATGCTGTCCTCGCCTGTTTTAGAGCGTGTGATGGAGGCGCAGATTGTGACGATTGGGGCGCCTGTGTTTGATGACGCAGACCGGGCCTTTGCCCGTGATATTCGCAAGACCCTGACAAACGCGCATATTGAGGACACGTTTTACCGGGTGGGGCGCGAGGTGGATGCAAGCCTGCCGCTGGCGGATTTTGTGGTGCCGCTGGCGGATCAAAGGCCTGCGGGGGCGGGGTCTACGGATGTGGCGGATGTAAGCTGGGCGGTGCCGACGGTGCAGGCTTGGGTCGCGACCTGTGCCTTGGGGACGCCGTTTCACAGCTGGCAATTGACGGCGCAGGGGAAATCGCCGGCGGCCCATAAGGGGATGATTCATGCCGCCAAAATCATGGCGGCTGTGGGGCGGGATTTGTTTGCGGGGCCGGATATTTTGGCGCAGGCCAAAGCCGAGCACGCGGCAAAACTGACGCGGGAGCCTTATATTTGCCCGCTGGACCCTGAAGTGATGCCGCCTATTTCGGGGTGAGTGTGCGCAGGTTATCGCGCGCGGACATCTCGATAACCGTTTGTTCTTAAACGATTATACTTTTTTTCTTTACCAAATATTAACCTGCGTTCGCAGGTTGTCATAGGAGGCAGGACTTTGAAACTGTTTTTGGCCAAAAGCACGGTTTCGATCGCGGTGGCGATTGCGTTGGAGGAGGCGGGGCTGGAATATTCGCCTGAGGTTTTGGATTTTGGCGCGGCTGCGCAGACCAAGCCGGAGTATCTGGCGATCAACCCCAAGGGCCGGGTGCCTGCGTTGGTGACGGATCACGGGACGCTGACCGAGACGGGGGCGATATTGGATTATATCGCGGCGATTGCCCCTGCGGCGGGGCTGGTCCCGAATGATGCCTTTGCCGCGGCGCGGATGCGCGAGGTGATGTATTATATCGCCTCGACGCTGCATGTGAACCACGCCCATAAATTGCGCGGGCACCGTTGGGCGGATTTGGAGCCGAGTTTTGCCGACATGCGCGCCAAGGTGCCGCAGACCATGCAAGCAAGCTGTGCCTATTTAGAGGCGGAGGTGTTGCGCGGACCTTTTGTGTTGGGGGCGCAGATGACGCTGGCGGATGTCTATTTATATGTAGCGGCGACCTGGTTTGCCGGGGACGGTGTGGTGGTGGCTGATTTCCCCAAGCTTGCCGCGTTTATGGCGGCGATGGAGGCGCGGGCCTCTGTGCAAGCGGTGCGGGCGCGGGGGTGGCTGTAGGGTGGGGTCTTTGCTTGGAGTGGCGAGTTTGTGGTGAAGGGTCATAGGTATTTTTGCCAAGATGAAATTGCGGGCGGCTAGGAGTTTTTGATCCAACTGGCCAGTGTTGCGAAGGGGGAAGGGTTCGCGCCGCGTGCCTCATGCCGGTCGGCGGCGTTTAGGAGGCGGTAGAGGCCGCGCAAGCCCAGCCAGCGCAAGGGTTCGGGTTCCCATTTGCGCGCGGGGCGGTTGACCCAAGGCAAGGCGGTCAGATCGGTTTGGCGGCCCAAGGTCAGATCTGCCAAGGTGCGGCCTGCAAGATTGGCCGTCGAGACACCTACACCAACATAGCCACCTGCCGAGCCGATGCGGGTTTCGGGGTCGAAATCCACCCTTGCGCACCAATCGCGCGGGACGCCGAGGGTGCCGCACCATGCATGGTCAATAGGGGCGGTTGCAGCTGCCGGGAAATGCCGTTTCAAGATGGCAAGGAGGCGGCGGATGGTTTCATCATCCGGGGTGCCGTTGGTATCAAGCCCGTTGTTGAAACGGTAAGGAATACCGCGCCCGCCCACCGCGATGCGCCCATCATCGGTGCGTTGGCAATAGCAATAGCTATTGGCGAAATCTCCCAATATTTCATAGCCTTGCCAGCCGATCTTGGCCCAAACCGCATTGGGTAAGGGGGCCGTTATGATTTGAGCAGAGTTGAGGGGTAAGAGGTCGCGGGTATGGCCGGGAAACTGGCCCGTGAACCCTTCGGTTGCGCGCAAGATGGTGCGCGCCGTGATTGGGCCGCGCGTGGTGATTACTTGGCCTGGATGCAGGGCGGTGACGCGGGTTTGGTCATGGATTGTGACGCCCATCTGTTCGACCAGTTGCGCGAGGCCAACCGCGAGTTTGGCCGGTTGGATGCGGGCGACATTTGGCACAAGAAGGGCGCAGGCCGCGTTTGGGATATGGACGCGGGTGGCAAGTTCGGGTGCGGTCAGCATCTGCAAACCGGTTTCGCCCCAATGGCGGCGGATCTGATGCTCGGATGCCAGCCTTGCGGCTTGGGCGGGGTTGGTGGCGACCAACAGCTCGCTCGTCTGGCGGAAATTGGCGTTGATGCCTGCAGATTTGGCGATGCTGGTGATTTCATTGACGGTACTGGCCATGGCACCGACCATGGCGCGGACGGCAGACGCGCTGCTGGTTTTGAGGTAGCGATCATGGTTCCACGCAAAGCCGCCCGTGAGCCAGCCGCCATTGCGGCCCGATGCGCCAAAGCCTGCATGGTTTGCGTCGACGATGATGATTTTGAGGGTTGGAGCGGCGCGGGCGAGGTAATAGGCGGCCCAAAGCCCGGTAAAGCCTGCGCCGATGATGCAGACATCTGCATCTGTGGGGCCGGGCAAAGGCGCGCGCGGGGCTGGCCGCCCCGATTGAGCGAACCAAAAGGAAGTTTCGCCTGTGGTGGCGGGCCAAGGGGGTGGGCGCTGCTGTTCCATTTGGCGCAGAATGGCCCGAGAGCCTGCACCGGGCAAGGGGGATTGCGGGGCTGTGGCGAGGGCGGGGCAATTCGGGTGTGGTATTTTGGCACGTGGGTGTGCGGTGTATGTTGCCCATGGCGTTGTTTTGTGGCATGAATTTAATCAACCGAAATTTAAACCAATGGGTTCAACCATGACCGATTTTGCCGCCCGTCGAACCGTAATGGTCGATACGCAGGTGCGCCCGTCTGATGTGACCAAGTTTCCGATCATCGAGGCGATGCTGTTTGTGCCGCGTGAGGCGTTCGTTGGCGTGGATCAGCAAGAGGCGGCGTATGCCGAGAAAAACCTTATGATCGCGCCGGGACGGGTGATTTTGGAAGCGCGCAGTTTTGCGAAACTGCTGGACGCGGTGGATGTGCAGCCAAATGAGGCTGTGTTGGATTTGGGCTGCGGTTTTGGCTATTCTACTGCCGTGGTGGCGCGTTTGGCCGATGCGGTTGTGGCCGTGGAAGAGGACGAAGCGATGGCGGCCGATGCGCAAGGGCGGCTGTCGGCGCATAATATTGACAATGCGGCGGTGATTGCCGGGCCATTGGCTGCGGGGGCTGCAAAGCACGGGCCGTATGATGTGATCATGATCCAAGGGGCTGTGCAGGACGTGCCGGACGCGTTGACCGCGCAACTGAAAGAGGGCGGCCGGATTGCCGCGATCTTTATGGAAGGCCGTCTTGGCGTGGCGCGGATTGGCCATAAGGGTGCGGATGGGGTGACTTGGCGCTATGCGTTCAACGCCTCGGCCCCGGTTTTGCGTGGATTTGAAAAGACTGAGGTGTTTGCGCTGTGATCGGCGCAGCACGTTATTTTTCGCGGGATTTGGAGAAGACGATGAGTGTATTCAGCAAGGTTCTGCGGGCAGGCGCGTTGGGTGCCATGTTGGCGTTGCCGCAGGCGGCGGTGGCAGAAAGCTTGGCGGATGCGTTGATCGCAGCTTACCGCAATTCGAATATTCTGGACCAGAACCGTGCGGTGTTGCGCGCGGCGGATGAGGATGTGGCGCAAGCGGTGGCAAGTCTGCGGCCCGTCCTGACCTTTCAGGCCGGGGCGAATTACAACCATACGCCGAATTTTGAAGGGCTGACGGGCAGTGTGTCGCTGTTGGCCGAGATGACCTTGTTTGATTTTGGCCGGAATGCGGCGACGCTGGTGGCGCGCAAGGAAACGGTTTTGGCGACGCGGCAATCCTTGATCGGGTTTGAACAAGAGGTGTTGCTGGATGCGGTGACGGCCTATGTGACCTTGCAGCAGCGGCAAGATACGGTGCTGCTGCGTGAGGCGAATTTGCGCTTGATCACGCAAGAATTGCGGGCGGCGCGGGACCGGTTTGAAGTGGGTGAGATTACCCGTACCGATGTGGCCATTGCGGATTCGCGGCTGGCTGCATCGCAGGCAGAACTGGCGACCGCGCAAGGTGATTATACCGTGGCGCGTGAGACATATAAGCTGAAAATCGGCCATTATCCCAAAGGGCTGAAGCGTTTGCCCAAGATGCCGAGGACCGCCAATAGCCTTGCCGATGCGCAGGTCGTGGCCAAGCGGACGCATCCGAGCATTCGCCAATTGCAGCACCAAGTGGCAGCGGCTGAGGCGGGTATTGCTTTGGCCAAAGCCAATATGGGGCCGACGCTGACTGGCAATCTTTCGGTCACGGACTCGCGCCAAAAGAATTCGGACAGCCTGTCGGCGGGTATTCGGTTGAACCAAACGCTGTATGCAGGCGGGCGGCCGTCGTCGCTGTATCGCCAGTCATTGGCATCACGGGATCAGGCGCGGGCGGGGTTGAACCAATCGGTGGCGATTGTGCTGCAGTTTTTGGGCGCGGCGTGGTCTGGGGTGGAAGTGGCGCAGGCCAGCATTGCGGCCAGTGACCGCCAGATCCGGTCGGCGCAGACTGCCTATGACGGGGTGCGCGAAGAGGCAAAGCTGGGGTCGCGGACCACCTTGGACGTGCTGAACGCCGAGCAAGAGCTGCTTGCGGCGCGGACTGCCCGGCTTTCGGCGCAGGCCAATTATTACATCGGAATCTACACGTTACTGGCCCGGATGGGGTTGTTGACTGTGGACCACCTGAACCTTGGTATCCCGACCTATGACCCCGAAGCGTACTATAACGCGGTCAAATCGGCCCCTGCCACATCGTCGCAAGGAAAGCGGTTGGACCGGGTGCTGAAGGCGATTGGCAACTGAGTCGCATGACTTGCGGCGTGCGCAGAAAAGGATAACGCTGCCAGCGGGTTAGTTGGCGATGTTAATGCGACCTTTCAGGCGATTCTTTGCGCCATGCCGAAGTTTTGCTGGTTGATCCCGAAATGGTGGCCCATGAACCGGTTTTTTCGCGGCAAACGGCCCGAATTGTCGCGTAAATAGCGATGATCCTTGACTAAACCGCAAATCGTTAACTGGATCATACCCAATTCCTTGTCATAAGGGATGGGAATGGGTAAAGTTTACACTAGGTTATTGCGCGTTTGTGCAATCGAAAGTGGCCCGCAAGGGTAGTGGTGTGGCCAATTCTTTTGGGTCATGGATGTGTGCGGTGGGGCAAAAAAATGTCAGAACCAATGAGTTCGATTGATATTGAGGATGTTCTTTCCTCTATTCGCAGACTTGTGTCAGAAGATCTGCGCCCTGCAGGCAATCCTGCTGACGGGGCGCGGACGGCCATTGCGGAACCTGCGAGCAAACTGTTGTTGACCCCAGCGCTGCGGGTGGTGACCAAACAGGTCAGTCCCGATGGTGCTGCGCCTACGGTGGCGACGCATACCCCAGATACCGTTAACCAAATCATACCCAGCCCTGACCTGCCATCCATGACGGCAGATGTCGTTGCTGAGGATTCAGATTTTACCGAAGGAGACGCGCTTGACCCAGCGGTAACGGATGAGGATTGGTTGCCCGAAAGCAGTGAAGATGAGGTTTATCCGGGCTGGGAGCAGGCCCCATCGAGCGTCCAAAACAAGGCTGCGACACAAGACAAGACTGCTACACAAGACAAGACTGCGACACAAGACAAGACGGGCGCTGAGGCCAAGGTGGTGCCAGAGTCTGAGCTTACCCGGGTGGTCAGCGAAATTGGGGCAGGCGTGTCCGAGGCCGCAGATGATTGGGAGTCGGAAACCGGTGACGCGCCAGTGTCAACGCTGTCTTGGCAGGCCCCTGAATGGGTGGAAGAGGCAGAACTTGTCGGCGATGCAGGCCTTGGCGAAGACTCTGATGACGCGCTTGACACGGGCAATGACGGCGATGACATGGTGGCGCGCAAGGTAGCTGCCGATTTGGCCGAAGACGCCGCCGTCGCGGAAATTATCGCGCGGGCCAAAACCGGATCCGCGGACAAGACCAAAACCGCCGCGAAAGCGGACCCTGCCAAGGAAGACCCTGCGAATCCCGATGTAAAACCTGACGTAAAACCAGAGGCGTCACAGCCGGGCCAAGCTGCAAAGGACGATATTTTTGCCGAAGATGAAGGCGTTTTCGATGAAACGGTGCTGCGCGATTTGGTCCGTGACCTGATCCGCGAAGAGCTGAGCGGGACTTTGGGCGAGCGGATCACGCGCAATGTGCGCAAGCTGGTTCGGGCCGAAATTAACCGCGCCCTAACCGCACGGGACTTTGACTGACCCATTTCCATACAATTTGACATAAAAAAACGCGCCATAAACAGGCGCGTTTTTTATGTGGTGATCTTGGTCTGGATCAGGCAGCTTCGGCTTGTTCCAGCGCATTGCGGCGCTCGGATTCCTCACGCGACAAGGCGACCGAGGTACGAATACCTTTGGACACAAATTCCATCAAGCCTTTGACAACACGTTCATTTGGGTCGATCCCCGCGCAGGATAGCACTTCGCGCCCATCGCGCGACCGTGCCCAGCGGGCGATTTGATCAGGACCGTTACCGTATTTCTTGTCATCGGCGATGGCATCATCCAGAGCTGCCAGAACCACGGCAGCAAAGAGCTTGCGCGCGCGCTGCCCTTGTTCAAAGTTGAAAGCGGTTCCATCTACGAAGTCTAGCATCGGGCCGTCCTATTCTTGCTCTTGCGTATTTTGACGTTTGCGCAATATGACGAATTTAACGCGATTCGGCATCCCTTGTTTGACATATCTGCCATGCGTCAGGCGCATGGCTTAAGGTCTCACCTACCGTATCTTGTAAGCTTGTCGGCGCTAACATGGATATATATAGGGTCGTTTACAAATCATTCAACTTTTCGACAAGGTTTTGTCATAATGCCAAAGATCAACGGAAACGAAATTAAGGTGGGCTTTGTGCTAGAGCATGACGCTGGCCTGTGGGCAGCCGTTAAGGTGAGCCATGTGAAGCCCGGCAAAGGCGGCGCGTTTGCGCAAGTCGAGCTGAAGAACCTGCGCGACGGGCGTAAGTTGAACGAGCGCTTTCGGTCGGAGGATAAGGTCGAGCGCGTAACCTTGGAAAACAAGGACCAGCAGTTTTTGTATGAAACGGACGGGATGCTGGTGTTCATGGACAGTGAGACCTATGAGCAGATTGAGCTGCCGGCCGATTTGCTGGGCGACCGGCGGCCGTTTTTGCAAGACGGTATGATGGCGACGGTGGAATATTTCGGCGAAGAGGCGCTGTCGATGCGCCTGCCGCAAAAGGTGAAGTGCCGGATCGTGGAAACCGAGCCTGTGCAAAAGGGCCAGACCGCGGCCAACAGCTTTAAGCCGGCGATTTTGGACAATGGCGTGCGGATCATGATCCCGCCGTTTATTGGCGTGGATGAAGATATCATCGTGCATACGGAATTGATGGAATATTCCGAGCGGGCCTAGGTTTTAGCCTTTGGGTCAGGTTTACTCCTGACCCAGATACGCCACATGGGCATCTGCGGCCATCATCGCACCCGTGGCGCGGTCATAGCGCAGATAGGCAATCGCCTGCCCGCCGCTTTGGGTGAATATCTGGCCCACCGTTTTACCCTCGGCCGTGATTTCGGTTCCAACCGGGACGGGGTGTGAGACTGTGACCCGTGCTACGCCTTTGCGCAGCTCGGTCTTGTGCTTCATGCGGGCGGTGACCTCTTGCCCGACATAGCAGCCTTTGCGGAAATCGACGCCGTGCAGCCTCTCAAAGCCCCATTCAAGGATATAGCTGTCGTTCGGGATCAGCTCGATCATTGTTTCGGGGATCAGGTGGGCGACGCGCAGGGCGTCCCAGTCGGTTGCGGGGTCTGGATTGAGGGGCGTGGGGCCATAGCAGCGCCACCCAAGCGCCGGGTGGCGCGGGTCAGGGTGCGCGCCTGCGGGTTGGGGGCCATGCCCGCGTGAGGCGTGCAGGTCGGGGGCAGGGGTGATTTGCACATCGGCGCGCAGTTTGTACATGGTCAGCCGTTTGAGCAGGTCATCGGCCAAACTGCCGGGCAAATCCAGCAGCAGATCATCGCCCGTATTGGTCACAAAGAAATCCGCGAGATACTTGCCTTGAGGTGAGAGCATTGCGGTCCAGACCAAGCCCGGAGCGGTGGCGAGGGGGGCGATGGTATTGGTCAGCAAACCTTGCAAAAATGTATGCGCATCCTTGCCGGTTACGCGGGCGAGCGTGCGGGTGTTGGTTGGGGCATCGGTGGTCATCACATACCTCGTCTTTGGTGTCACCGGACCGGGCCATTGGCTGTGTGCGTGAGGGGGCAGGTTCAGCGTTAAGATCGGTGTAGCGCGATTGGGCTGGTGGCTGCAAGGCGCGGGCGGGTTTGGAGTGGTTGACGATTGTTGCGGGCAGGCCTAGCAATTGAGGCAAGCCCTTATAGGAATGCCGCCGATGAACACTATTGCCCCTCCTGTTTCTGCCGCGATTACCGCACCTGTTTCCCTTGCCGGGGGGCGGCCCTATCTTGCCATTCCCGGCCCGTCTGTGATGCCGGACCGCGTGCTGCGGGCGATGCACCGTGCGTCGCCCAATATTTATGGTGGCGAGATTTATGACGTGGTGGCGGGAATTTGGCCGCGTTTGCGGGCTGTTGCAGGCACAGCGCAAAATTGCGCGATTTATATCGGCAATGGCCATGCTGCGTGGGAGGCGGCGAATGCCAACCTGTTTTCACGGGGCGACAAGGCGCTTGTGCTGGCCGTGGGGCGGTTTGGCATTGGGTGGGCCGACTCTGCCCGCGCAATTGGTGTGGATGTCGAGGTGTTGGATTTCGGAACCTCCACCCCCGTTGATATGGACCGGGTCGAGGCTGCATTGCGGGCCGATAGCGGGCGTAAGATTAAAGCATTGCTGGCGACGCAGGTGGATACATCAAGTTCGATCAAGACCGATGTCGCGGCTTTGCGCGCGGTGTTGGACGCGGTGGGGCACCCGGCATTGCTGGCCATAGATTGCATCGCGAGCCTTGGTTGTGATGAGTTCAGGATGGACGCTTGGGGCGTTGATGTGGCCGTGGCGGCCAGCCAAAAAGGGTTGATGACCCCGCCCGGATTGGGAATTTTGTGGTTTTCCGACAAGGCGCGCGAACGCTGCCGGGGCAATGATTTGCGCACGTCCTATTGGGATTGGGAACCGCGCGCCTTTGGCACCGAGTTTTGGCAGTATTTCGACGGCACAGCGCCGACGCACCATGTTTACGGCCTGTCCGAGGCGTTGATTATGCTGGAGGAAGAAGGGCTTGAGAACGTCTGGGCGCGGCACCGTGCGCTGGCCGGGGCGGTTTGGGCCGCGTTTGATGTCTGGTCCAGTGGCAGCCCAACCATTGCGATGAATGTGGCCAACGCGGGCGATCGCGGCTGGTCGGTGACGGCCGCGCGGCTTGGCGGCAATGATGCGACGCGGCTGCGCGAATGGTGCGAGCATGAGGCGGGCGTGACGCTGGGCATCGGCCTTGGTATGGCGGCCCCCGGTGATCCTGCTTGGCACGGGTTTTTGCGGGTGGCGCATATGGGGCATGTGAATGCGCATATGACGCTGGGTGTGCTGGCGGTGATGGAAACGGGGATGCAAGCGTTGGGTATTGCGCATGGCGCTGGCGGGATTATGGCCGCGACCAAGGCGCTATCGTCACGATAATTATTGTTTTATAACTGTAAGTTACAGGCCGTTCTTAAAGCCACTTCTTATATTTGAAATACAAAAGTGGTATCACCGCAAAGGTGACCATCAACCCAATCGCATAAGGATAGCCATAGGCCCATTGCAGTTCGGGCATGTTCATAAAGTTCATCCCGAACATTGACGCGATCAGGGTGGGCGGCAAGAAAACCACCGACACCACCGAGAATATTTTGATAATGCCGTTTTGTTCGATGTTGATCAGGCCCAGCGTGGCATCAAGCAAAAAGGTGATCTTGGAGCCGACGAAATTGGCGTGATCGGTCAAGGATTTGACATCAGAGGCAAGGGTGCGGGCGCGGTCGCGCAGGTCGGGGGAGGCATTATGCTTGGTCAGGACTTGTCCCAGATAGGCGACCAGCCTGTCCAACGTCAGCAAACTGTCGCGGATGTTGGAATTGAGGTTGCCCATTTGGCCAATCTTTTCCAGAACCTTTTGATAATCTGGATTTCTTCCGCGTTTGGCAGGCAAAAAGACGCCACGCGATTGTAGGTCAATATCGGCTGCTGCACGTTCCAGGATGTCGGCCTGACGGTCGATCACCGCCTCTAAAAGCGCGACAAGAACCGAGCTTGGCCCATCCATTTCCATTTGCGTGGCCAGCGCACGCGGCGGGAAAGAGGTGAATACATGCGGGTCGTGGTAACGGATAGTTACCAGATGGGTGGGGGTGAGCACAAAGCTGACAGGCCCCATAACCGGGTCGCCAGTGTCAGAATTGGCAGGCAGGATTGCGGTCATATAGGTGGCACCGTTGTAGGTATAAAGGCGCGAGGAAATCTCAATCTCGTGCATTTCTTCACGGGTGGGAATCTCGGAGTTCAAAGCGGCCTGCACCGCGGCCTCTTCGTCCGGCGTCGGGTTGTCCAGATCAAGCCAAAGCGCGTCTGCAAGCCCGCTTGCGTTGGGGGTCAGCACGTCATTTTGTATAGAATAGCTTTGGATCATTGCAGGCCTCTTTCGCCGTTAAGAGGGGTCTTTGCAAAGACCCCCCTCTTTGTTGACGGCGCGAGGCGCGATTGTCACGGCGTTATTTGCGGTTTTTGGCCAGCCATTCGGTCATCCAAGCGATCTCCGCCTCTTGTGCGTCGATCACGCCTTGGGCAAAGGCGCGAATTTCGGGGTCCTGCCCAAATTCCAGAACGATACGCGCCATATCCACAGCGCCTTGATGGTGGGGGATCATGCCTTGGGCAAAATCCACATCCGCGTTGCCGGTCATAGTGACGTTCATATCGGCGTGCATTTTGGTATTTGCCGCAGCCAACGCCATAGAGGCCGGGCTTTGGTCGCCTGTCATTTGATGGCCGGAATGGTCCATGGTTTCGGGCATGGCAGTTTGGGCCATAACGGGCAGCGGCAGGGCCAGCGATACGGCAAAGAGCAAGTGTTTCATAATAGGCCTTTTGTGTGAGCGATTGCCGCTATTTGCAGGCTTCCCCCAAGGGGAAGGCAAGTCAATGATTTGTGAAGCGGCGGCGTGGGGCATCTATGCCCTTCACCTATGGCGCTGACTGGCCTATCTTGTGCGAAAGACATGCAATTTTCCGGGGATGCCCTATGCGCACGAACCCAAGCAGACGCCCGGTGATCGGGATTATCGGCAATATGAATTTGCTGAACGAAAGCTATCCGGTGCATGCCGGGGGCACGATGAACAGCCAAGCGGTGGCGGATGTGGCGGGGGGCTTGCCGATCATCATCCCGTCAGACCCGCATTTTGTCAGCGTGGATGAGTTGTTGGAGCTGTGTGACGGGTTTTTGCTGACGGGGGGGCGGCCCAATGTGCATCCGTCCGAATATGGTGAGGCAGAGACGCCCGCGCATGGCGATTTTGACCGTTGCCGCGATGCGATTACGCTGCCGCTGGTGCGGGCGTGCGTGGAACGGGGGCAGCCGTTTTTGGGGATTTGCCGCGGGTTTCAAGAGGTGAATGTGGCGATGGGCGGCACGCTTTACCCCGAGATCCGTGATTTGCCGGGGCGGATGAACCACCGTATGCCACCCGATGGCACGATTGAGGAAAAGTTCGCGCTGCGCCATGTCGTCCGCTTTGCCGAAGGTGGGGTTTTCGCGGGCTTGTTGGGCGCGCATGAGGTGTTGACCAACACGCTGCACGGACAAGGGATTTGCAAACCCGGCGCGCGGGTGGTGATTGATGGGCTTGCGCCCGATGGGACGCCCGAGGCGATTTATATCAAGGACGCGCCGGGGTTCACGCTGTCGGTGCAATGGCACCCGGAATGGAACGCGGCGGCAGATCCGGTGTCGCGGCCCTTGTTCACCGCGTTTGGGGCGGCGGCCGCAGATTGGGCGGCAGGCAAGCGGCCAGTAACCCAAGCGATGGCGGGGGCCTGAAATGCTGGGGGCCTGAAGCGGCGTTTTTCCTTTTGGCGTGGGCATGAAAAAAGGCGGGTCAGTGTGACCCGCCTTTTGGTTTTTTGGCCGGGACCGCGCGGTTAGGGCGTAACCTTTGCCGGGGCATCGGGGGCTGTGATCAAAGGAACGACGGGTGCCGCAGTTGTTGGCGCGGAGGCTGTTGCAGGCGCAGGGACGACTGCTGGCGTTGCAGGTGTGGTTTCTGGCCCTTGATAGGACACGGATTTGATTTCAAATTCCGGCACCGCTGGTTTTGGCGCGGCTTTGGCCACCGATTGCTTGGGCTTTGGCGGGGCTGGGATCTTTAGGCCTTTGGGCATCGACCCATCGGCGTTTAGCACCAAGACGGCTGCACCCGTGGCAATGCGCTGGTTCAAATCAATCACGTCTTGTTGGATCATGCGAATACAGCCCGAAGAGGCGTTTTTGCCGATGGACCACCAATCAGGCGTGCCGTGGATGCGGTAGCCGTAATCACGCCCACCCGACAGCAGATAGATGGCGCGCGCGCCAAGCGGGTTGGTCGGGCCGCCGGGTTGGCCGTCTTTCCACTTTTCCAGTTTGGGTGTGCGTGCGATCATTTCTTTGGGCGGCGTCCAAGTGGGCCATTTTTTGGTTTCGGACACGACAGCCTCACCTGCCCATTCAAAGCCGGCTTTGCCGACCGAAATGCCGTAGCGGATGGCCTTGTTCGGACCTGTGATGAAATAGAGGAATTTTTGGCCGGGGTGGATGATGATAGACCCGACGGGGCGGTCGGTTTTATAGGCGACCTCTTGGCGGCGATACGCCTCAGGCAGTTTGTCGAGCGGGATGGCGGGCACGGTGATTGCCCCGTCCATCCGCGCCACATAGGCGGTTTCGGCGGGTTCGAGGGCCGAATTGCGCGCGACGGAGGCACCTGCACCCGCTGCAGTTTGGGATTGCGGGGTAACACAGGCCGACAAGGCCAAGGTGAACAGGACGGGAAGGCCCGCGAGGCGAAGGGTGGAACCGAAACTGCGCATATGACAAATACCTTTAGACTGCCGCCGAGAGCGGATTCTTTGACTACCCTAAGGGATAGAACAAACGAGGCTTTGGGTCAAAGCCGATTGGCCAATATGGCAGGGATTCGCGTATGGCGCCAGATTTCTGGGCAGCCTAGAGGGTCGTTCGCAGGTGCCAAAGCTCTGGGAACAGCTCTATTTCCAGCATGCGGCGCAGGTATTGTACCCCCGAAGTGCCGCCTGTGCCGCGCTTGAAACCGATGATCCGTTCGACGGTTGTGACGTGATTAAAGCGCCAGCGGCGGAAATAGTCTTCGAAATCAACAAGTTTCTCGGCCAGCTCATACGCCTCCCAATATTTCTCGGGATCGCGGTAGACGGTTTCCCAGACCGATTGCACGCCTGCGTGGGCTGTCCAGGCTGCCGCGAGGTCGCGGGTGATCACATCTTCGGGAACAGGCAGGCCTACGCGGTGCAAATGGCGCAATGCCTCATCATAAAGGCTGGGGCGGGCGAGTTCGGCGGTGAGAAGGGCGGTGTAATCGGCGCGGTGCGCATGAGGGCGCAGCATGGCGGGATTGCGATTGCCGACGGCAAATTCGATCAGGCGGTATTGGTGGCTTTGAAAGCCCGAGGATTGGCCGAGGTCATCGCGAAAGCGGGTGTATTCAGAGGGCGTCATTGTGCGCAGTACGTCCCACGCGGAATTAAGCTGTTCAAAAATCCGGGCAATGCGGGACAGCATTTTGAATGCCTCACGCACGCGGCCATCAGCGATGCAGGTGCGGGCGGCGTTGAGTTCATGAAGAGCGAGGCGCATCCAAAGTTCGGACGTTTGGTGTTGGATGATGAACAGCATTTCATCATGCGCGTCTGTGCGCAGGTGTTGGGCGTTCAAGATGGGGTCGATGGCAAGATAGTCGCCATAGGACATACGCCCATCAAAGGACATTTCAGCGCCGTCGGTGGCGGGGTCGTGCGGGGTGTTCACGGGGCATTTCATACTGGGTCACCGATAAGCGTGTGGGAAAAGGCGGATAGGTATTTGGGCCAAGATGAAATGTGGAGGAGGATCGGGTAGCACCACCTTATGTTACACGAGCGCGGGTTTTGTATTCGGGGCGGTCCCAGAGGTCATTGGCCATGATTTCGGACAGGATTTTGACCGCGCCGTCAACGTCTTGTTCCGAGGTGTAAAGCGGGGTGAAGCCAAAACGCAGGATGTCGGGCGCGCGAAAGTCGCCGATGACGCCACGGGCGATGCAGGCTTGCATGATGGCGTAACCTTCTGGGTGGCGGAACGATGCTTGGGAGCCGCGTTTTGTGCCGTCGCGGGGCGAGGCGAGGGTCAGGGTGGGGCAGGCCGCCTCTACCCCGTTGATGAAGCGGTCGATCAGGGCGATGGATTGGGCGCGAACATCGTTGATATCGGCTTGGTCCCAGATATCAAGCGAAGCCTCGAGTGCGGCGAGTTGCAGGACGGGTGGGGTGCCGACGCGCATGCGTTCAATGCCTTCGCCGGGTTTATAGTCCAGATCAAAGGCGAAGGGAGCGGCGTGACCGAGCCAGCCAGAGAGGGCCGGGCGGGCGGCGTCTTGGTGGCGGGGGGCGACATAGATGAAGGCCGGGCCGCCGGGACCGGAGTTGAGGTATTTATAGGTGCAGCCGACCGCGAAATCGGCGTTGCATTTGGCCAGATGGACAGGCAGCGCGCCTGCGGTATGGGCCAGATCCCAGACGGTTAGCGCGCCGCGTGCGTGGGCGCGTTCGGTGATGGATTGCATATCGTGCAGGCGGCCTGTGCGGTAATCGACCTCCGTAAGCATTGTGACGGCGACCGTTTCATCAATCGCGTCCAGCACATCCTCGGGCGCGACGGTTTTGAGGATGTAATCGGGGCCAAGGGTGCGGCACAGGCCTGTCGCCATGTAAAGATCAGAGGGGAAGTTGCCGGTGTCGGACAGGATGACGCGGCGCTTGGGATTCATCTCTAACGCGGACGCAAGGGCTTGGTAAACCTTAATCGACAAGGTGTCGCCCATGACAACGCTGCCCGGTTCGGCCCCGATCAGTTTGGCGATGCGGTCGCCCACGCGCGATGGTTGCGCCATCCAGCCCGCTTTGTTCCAGCCGGTGATCAGCAATTTGCCCCATTCTTGGGTGATAGTATGGGCCACGCGCGCAGCGGCGGCCTTTGGCAAGGGACCAAGTGAGTTGCCATCGAGGTAAATCATGCCCTCGGGCAGATCAAATTGGGCGCGGAGGCTGGCGAAATCGGTTGGCATGGGGCATCCTTTGGATCAGTTGCGGCATTGAAACGCGTTGCTGCATAAATTTCAATCTTAAAATGATGGATACATAGATGCTGAAACTGATCGATTGGCCGCCGGTTTGGTTGGCGCTGTGCTTGGCTGCGGCTTGGGGGTTGGCTTGGGCTGTGCCGATGCAGGTGTTTGGCGTGGCGGGCGATGTGGGCGGCGGTATTTTGGTGGTCACCGGCTTTGGCTTGATGATCCTGGCGGTGTGGGAAATGGGACGCGCGCGCACGACCGTGGTGCCACGCCGGGCGGCAAGCAGCCTTGTCACCAGTGGCATCTTTGGATTTAGTCGCAACCCGATCTATTTGGGCGATGCGCTGGTTTTGATGGGTGCGTGCTTGATATTGGACACGGTTTTGGGCTTTGTCTTGGTGCCGCTGTTTGTTTGGATCATCAACACCCGCTTTATTGAAGGCGAAGAGGCGCATTTGACCCAAAAATTTGGGGATGCGTATCGGGACTGGTGTGGATCCGTGCGGCGTTGGGTTTGAAATGTCATAACGCGACATCACATTGCCAATGTTTCGTTGCTGACTTGTGTAATATTGTTGCGCGGTGTTTAAGGGGTGCAGAAATGCGGACCTGACGCCTAACGTCGCGTCAAATATCGGGGGAGAAGCTGTTGAAGATTGGGGCACCCAAGGAAATTTTTGAGGGCGAAGCGCGGGTTGCGATGACGCCGGACTCGGCCAAGCTGCTGCAAAAGCTGGGCCATAGCTGCGTTATTGAAAGCGGGGCGGGCGCCAAGGCCGGCTTTACCGACAAGGCCTATCAGGATGCAGGCGTCGAGGTGGTGAAAACCGCCGCCGCCTTGTTCAAGGCCGCCGATGTGGTGGTCAAAGTGCGCGGGCCAGAGGCGAAAGAGGCCAAGCTGCTGGCCGAAGGGCAAACGCTGATCTCGTTCTTTTGGCCGGCGCAGAATGACAAGCTGCTGGAGCAGATGAAAAAGCAGGGATCAACCGTCATTGCGATGGATATGGTGCCGCGCATTTCACGCGCGCAGAAAATGGATGCGCTGTCGTCGATGGCCAATATCGCCGGTTACCGTGCGGTGATTGAGGCGGGCAATAACTTTGGCCGATTCTTTACCGGGCAGGTGACGGCGGCAGGCAAGGTGCCGCCTGCGAAAGTGTTGGTGGTGGGCGCAGGCGTGGCCGGTTTGGCTGCGATTGGCACGGCGACCAGCCTTGGTGCAATTACCTATGCGTTTGACGTGCGGCCCGAAGTGGCCGAGCAGATTGAAAGCATGGGCGCGCAGTTTGTGTATCTTGAGTTTGACGCAAGTGAGCTGCCTGATGGCGCGGCCACGGGCGGTTATGCGGCCCCATCGACGCCGGAATTCCAAGCCAAGCAATTGGCCAAGTTCCGCGAATTGGCACCCGAAATTGACATCGTGATCACCACCGCCTTGATCCCCGGCAGGCCTGCGCCAAAGCTGTGGACCAAGGATATGGTTGCGATGATGAAGCCGGGGTCGGTGATTATTGACCTTGCGGCCGAACGCGGTGGCAACTGCGATTTGACCGTGCCGGATGAGAAGATTGTCACTGACAATGGTGTGACGATTGTTGGCTATACCGATTTTCCAAGCCGGATGGCGGCGCAAGCCTCAACGCTTTACTCCAATAATATCAGGCATATGCTGGCCGATCTTACACCGGGTAAGGACGGCGTTATCAACCATAACATGGAAGATGACGTGATCCGCGGGGCGACCGTGGCGCATAAGGGTGAGATTACGTTCCCACCGCCGCCGCCCAAGGTAGCCGCGATTGCGATGCAAAAACCGAAAGAAAAGGTCAAGGACCTGACGCCAGTGGAACGGCGCGCCAAAGAGGTCGCCGAGTTCAAGCTGCAAACGCGCAACCAAGTGGGCTTGATGGCGATTGCAGGGGGCTTGCTGCTGCTGGCGGGGATGTTCACGCCGGCCAGCTTTATGTCGCATTTCATCGTGTTTGTGCTGGCCTGTTACGTTGGTTTCCAAATAATTTGGAAGGTCAGCCACAGCCTGCACACGCCGCTTATGGCGGTTACCAATGCGATTTCGTCGATCATCATTCTGGGCGCGTTGTTGCAGATTGGATCGGGCAGCTGGTTGGTGATTATTCTGGCAAGCCTGTCGATTTTGATGGCTGGGATTAACATTTTCGGCGGTTTCATGGTGACACGGCGTATGCTCGCCATGTTCCAAAAGTCGTAAGCGGGGACAGATATTATGGAATATGGTTTTACAACAGCCGCTTATGTTGTCGCAGCCGTGCTGTTCATTCAGTCGCTGGGTGGGCTTTCAGGCCAAGAAAGCGCCAAGCGCGCGGTTTGGTACGGGATTGTTGGCATGGCAATTGCCGTGCTGGCTACTATTATCGGGCCGGGTGCTGGCAATTGGGTGCTGTCGATCCTGATGCTCGCGATCGGTGGCGCGATTGGTTGGGTCGTGGCGCAACGCGTGAAGATGACGGAAATGCCACAGCTTGTGGCGGCGATGCACAGCCTGGTCGGTTTGGCTGCGGTGTTCATTGGGTATAACGCGCATCTGGAGGCGGCTTTGGTTGCTGCAACGCCGGAGGATCAGCGCAATCTGCTGGAGGGTTTTGCCGCTTTGTTGGCGCATAAATCGCCGGTGGAACTGACAATTTTGAAGGTGGAAGTCTTCCTTGGTGTGTTCATCGGGGCCGTTACCTTTACCGGGTCGGTGATTGCCTATGGCAAGCTGGCAGGCAAGGTGGACGGGGTGGCGAAAAAGCTGCCGGGCGGGCATTTGCTGAACGCAGGCGCGGCGCTTGGGTCGGTGCTGATGCTGGTGCTGTATCTGCAATCGGGGTCGGCTATGGCGCTGATCGTGATGACGCTGCTGGCGTTTTTCATCGGGTATCACCTGATTATGGGGATTGGTGGCGCGGATATGCCGGTCGTCGTGTCGATGCTGAACAGCTATTCCGGCTGGGCGGCGGCAGCGATTGGCTTTTCGCTGTCGAATGACTTGCTGATCGTGGTGGGCGCGCTTGTAGGCTCATCAGGTGCGATTTTGTCTTATATCATGTGTAAGGCGATGAACCGGTCGTTTATCAGCGTTATCCTTGGCGGGTTTGGTGGCACCACCGGCCCTGCGATGGAGATCAGTGGTGAGCAGATCGCGATTGATACCGAAGGTGTGGCCGCAGCACTGAATGAGGCCGATAGTATCGTCATCATTCCCGGCTATGGCATGGCAGTTGCGCAAGCCCAGCAGGCCGTGTCGGAACTGACCCGCAAGCTGCGCGCGCGGGGCAAGAACGTGCGCTTTGCCATTCACCCAGTTGCGGGGCGTTTGCCGGGGCATATGAACGTGCTTTTGGCCGAGGCGAAGGTGCCGTATGACATCGTGCTGGAGATGGATGAGATCAACGATGATTTCCCATCAACGGATGTGGCGATTGTGATCGGGTCGAATGACATCGTGAACCCGGCCGCCCAAGAAGACCCCAACAGCCCGATTGCTGGCATGCCGGTGCTGGAATGCTGGAAGGCCAAGCAGGTGTTTGTGTCCAAGCGCGGGCAAGGCACAGGCTATTCCGGGATTGAGAACCCGCTGTTTTACAAAGAAAACACGCGGATGTTTTACGGCGATGCCAAGAAGTCACTGGATGCACTGCTGCCTTTGATTGATTGACGGACCTAGCGGTTTGTTTAAAATTCAAGATGCCCTGCGGTAACCGTGGGGCATCTTTGTTTTAAGGGGGGGCTGCGTGATGTGGCGTTGGGCCTTGGGTATTCTGGCAGGCTTGGCCGTCATGGCCGGGGCCATACTGTTTACCCTTAATCAGGTGTTTTCCGGCATTTCCGAGTCCGTGGCCAAGGTCATTCCTAAAGGCAGGTTAGAGCAAACCACTTTGGCCCAGCATTTGGGGAGTGTTGAGGCTGCGGCGCTTATTTTGCGGGCGGGTGGGGTGTTTATTGTGACCGATATGGTTGCGGCACGTGATGTGCCTATTGCCTATTGGAAGACGGGTTTTCTGTACAGTCTGGCAGGGTTGTCAGGTTGCGAGCGCCGCCGCGATGCGATTGGGATAGAGCCGTTGGTGGCAGGAAACGTGTACCGTGCCATTACCAGCTGCGCAGGCGAAGGCACTGATATTGCAGGGCTTACCGCTTTGGCGCGCCCAGCCGAACAGCATTTCGCAACCGCGTTGCCTTTGGCAGAATGGCAAGCCTTGGACGCCCGTGTCGCGGCCGATCCTGCGCTGTTTGCCGCAAATGCGAGGCCAAGCCGCGATGCCTATGACTATAGCTGTTCGTTCGAATTTCCCTATGTTTGGGAAATGGACGCGGCAGAGGGCGATTATATTATCAACCGATATGAGGATGCTGTTGAGGCGCAGCTGGCAACGCTGCCGCCGGGTAGTTTCGATCTGCGGCTTTCGAATGGCTATGCCAGCACCTATGTGATGCATCCCGACGACGGGTTGGAAACGTCGATTGAAGGTTGGGCCGTTGGCACGTCCTACACCTATATCGCGCGGGAGGGTGAAGAGCGCAAAGTGCCGGGGCTGTCGTTTTACCGGCCTGAATTGAAAGTGGAGGGCGACGCTGCCGCGTGTGCTGCGTTTGATGCGATTGATTTCGCGCCACTGTGGCAAGGCGACCGGGATATGGCGGCGTTTGAAAAGGCCTGGGCTGCGGGCGTGGTGAAACCGGCGCCGGGTGGTGGCGCGCGGGTTTGGGCGGACCTTGTGGCGGCGCAGTCCTTGGCCAAGCCGGGGGTACAAAACCTGTTTGATTATCGATATGTAGCGATCAAATAACCCTGCGCGGCGTGACCGATTTACCAGTGTACCGTTGCGCACCGCGCCATGCCCTTCGCGATCAATTTACAATTGTGCTTGTAAGCCGTTGTCTTGGGCTATGTGACGTCAGAGGATGCGATGAAAAAGATTATGGATCACCCGTTGCGCTATGGTTTGGTGAATGAGCTGCATGCGCGGCCCTTTCCGGCGCTGTCTGTGCCAAGCCATGCGGTCTATCTGGCAATCAAAGAGCCGGATCATGCCGTCAACCGTGACCGCGCGGCGGATCGGGCGCATTTGCTGGGGTTGTTGGACCGCTATGGCTCGGCCCATCCGCAACCCGATGCTACGCATTTTTCAGGAGCCATGGGGCGGCATGACGTTAAATGGGAAAGCCACACGGAATTTGTGACCTATTCGGTCTTTGGTGGCGGCGTATCGTCGCGCGCGTTTGACCCGATGGAGGCGGATGTGTTCCCCGAGGATTGGCTGGCCAATGCACCGGGCGCGCGGTTGACGTCTGTGCTGATCCGGGTGGAAGAAATGCCCGAGGATGAGGCGGCGATGCTGACCAAGCTGGACGGCTGGTTCGTGCCTGACAGTTTGGCCGTGTCCAAGGTTGTGGACGGGGCCGCCGTGGTGGCGGGCGATTTCCGGATTGATGCAGCAGGCCACATGCGCTTTGCCGTGTTTGTGAAAAACGGTACGGGGCAGCGGCGCGTGGGCCGGATCGTGCAGCGGCTGTGCGAGGTGGAAACCTACCGCGCCATGTCGATGCTGGGGCTGATCCGCGCGCGCGCTTTGAGTGAGCGGTTGAATGAGCTGGACCCGCGGCTGTCGGAATTGGTATCGGGCATGCATGCCACGGATCATTCGCCCGAAACGGTGCTGGAAACGCTGCTGAACATCTCGGCCCAGTTGGAAAGCCTTGCGGTGCAGTTCAGCTTTCGTTTTGCCGCGACCGAGGCCTATGAGGCGATTGTGAACCAGCGCATTTCGGTGATGCGCGAGACGCGGATCGAAGGGCGGCAAACCTTTGGCGAGTTCATGATGCGCCGCTATGACCCTGCGATGCGGACGGTGAAATCAGTAGATGCGCGGTTGCGTAACATGGCGGAACGCGCCACGCGGGCGGCGGAACTGCTGCGTACGCGGGTTGATGTGGAACGGTCAGCGCAAAACCAGCGATTGTTGGAAAGCATGGATGCGCGGGCCGATGTGCAGCTGCGTCTTCAGACCACGGTGGAAGGCCTGTCTGTGGTGGCGATCAGCTATTACGCGGTCAATCTGCTGGCCTATATCGCCTATCCCGTGACCGAAAACTTTGGGGTGTCCAAGGGCATGTCGATGGCTTTGCTGGTGCCAGTGGTGATTCTGGCGGTCTGGGCCATGGTGCGGCGGATCCGCAAAAAGCTGCATTAACGCGGCCCCTTTTTGCAGGGCCGCGTCAGGGGCCAGCCAAACCAGATTAGCCAAAGGCAGGTTGGCCCAAAGGCTTTCCGGCCAAGACACGGTTGGTGATAACTGCGCCTGCGGCAATCGCGGCGAGTGCCAAAAGGGCTGCGACCGACAGGGTAGGGATGCCTGCAAGCCCTGCGCCCAAAGTGCAGCCACCCGCCAGCACACCACCAACACCCATCAACGTGCCACCGGCCAAATAGCGGCCTGTTTCACGCGGGCTGGAAAAGCTTTGCCATTGAAAGCGGCCTGTGGCCAGCGACGACAGGGCCGCACCCGCGATTGAGCCGCCGAACAGGCCAATGCCAAAGCCCGCCGCAACCGAGGAGGAGGCGATGGCCCAGAACAGCGTTTCAGACAAAGGCAAGGTGAAACTGAGGCTTTCCATGCCAATCGGGTCAAATTCATCGAACAAGACAAAGCCCGTGCCGACCCACGCCAGTGGCACCAGCGCGCCGATGGCAATGCCCGCGAGCAGTTGGCGCAAGGGCAAGCGTGCGGCCATCGCATAGACAAGGGCGGCAGCGGCCAACAAGCCCGCGGCAAGCGGCGCGCCACCGGGCAGGTTGGCGAGGCTGATCGCATCGCCCATCGGCAAGGTGATCTCGCCCAAACTGGTGCGCAATGGGGCCAGCAAACCTTTCATCGTGGCATGGGCGGCGATGGCGAACACCGCAAGCACGGTCAGCGCGCGCAGGTTTCCGGTGCCGGTCAGCACGGTCAAGCGGGACGCGCACCCACGGGTCAGTACCATGCCCGCGCCAAAGGCCAAGCCACCAATCAGAATGGCAAGATACGGCAAGTTGGGGGTCAGCAAGCGGTGACCATCAAAGCTGATCCAGCCAAATGCCACTGCCCCTTGGGTGCCAAGGATCGCGGTGGCCAAGGCCGTAGCCCAAAGTGCGAGGGCGGGCCTACGCTCGGCCGTTGTGCCAACGAGGCCACGGCGCAGACAAAAGCGTGTCACCTCGGCCAGAACACCGAAGGCAAGGCCAATGGCCAAGCCCAAGATGACCGAAGCCCCGCGCGGGGTCAGGGTTTCAAAGCCAAAGGATTCGAACATCGCATTCTCCAGTCCAAACAGAATTTTGTTCTGTTTGGGTGAAGGTTGGGGGCGAAGCAAGGGGTGTGGGGTTGGTTTGGCGCAGCAGTTCTGGGAGGGAATTCCAAGCGTAGGTCGCTTGTGGAACAATCGACCAGTTTGGCGCAGGCCCCGGAACATTTGTCCACGAACCGTGGCCTAAAGGGCAGGTTTGACCTTATTTCAGGATCAACCAGCCTTACCGGCCCCGGATCTTTGGGTCGAGCGCATCGCGCAGGCCGTCACCGATATAATTGACCGACAGCACCGTCAGCGAGATGGCGACACCGGGCCAGATCACGCGTTCAGGATATTGCTGGATATATTCCGCCCCATCAAACAGCAGGCGGCCCCAAGTTGGGAAGTCGGGCGGAAAGCCAAGGCCAAGGAAGGATAGCGCGGATTCGGTGATGATGGCGTTGGCGATGCCAAGGGTGGCGGCAACCATGATGGGTGACATCACGTTGGGCAGCACATGGCGCATGATCATCCGGCGTGACGGCGTGCCGATAGACCGCGCGGCCAGCACGAATTCACGCTCTTTCAAGGCCAGAACCTCGCTGCGCACGACACGCGCAGCTTGCATCCAACTGGTCAGGCCAATCGCCGTGACGATCAGCAAAAACGTACCGCCTTCAGGGCCAAAGGCCTTGGACAAGGGCGCGCGGAACAGCAGCGCCATGACCAGCAGTAGCGGCAACAAGGGCAGGGCGAGGAACAAGTCCGTCACCCGCATCAACACGTTATCAAGCCGTTTGAAATAGCCCGCCATAACTCCGATGAACGTACCAAGCGTGATGGAAATGACCATCGCAGTCAGCCCCACCGCGATCGAGGTTTGCCCACCCTTCATCATGCGGGCCAGCATATCGCGGCCCAATTGATCAGTGCCAAGCGGAAACTCCAGCGAGGGCGGCTTGTTGCGGGTTTTGATCATCGTGACCGCATCGGGGTTGATGAAGGTCGGATCTTTGGCCCAGATCAGCGGCCCAACCGACACGAACAAAATCAGCGACAAAAAGACAAACAGCCCCACTAATGCGCCTTTGTGCGATTTGAACTGAACCCAAACATCGGCCCATTGGCTGCGCGGTTTTTCCAAAGCGACAGCTTTTTGTGCGGCATCAGTCATAGCGGATCCTCGGGTCTAGCAGGCCATAAAGAATATCGGCGATCAGGTTGAACAGCACGATCAGCACGGCAAAAATGAAGGTCAGGGTTTGCACGGTTGGCAGGTCTGACCCTTGGATCGCCCCGATGAGCAGCGCCCCCAACCCGTTCACGCGAAACACCTGTTCGGTGATGATCGCCCCGCCAAAAATGCTGGGGATGCCAAGGGCGATAACGGTGACCACCGGAATCATCGAGTTGCGCACGACGTGTTTCAGCACGACAATCCGCTCACTTAACCCCTTGGCGCGGGCCGTGCGCACATAGTCGGCCCCAAGATTTTCCAACATCGAGGACCGCATATACCTGCTGATCTGGGCGGCGTTATAAAGCGCAAGCACCATCACGGGCATCGCCATCTGCTTTGCTTGTTTCACAAAACTGGCCCAATCGGTGACCCGCAAAGAGGTGTCATAGATTGACGGGAACCAATGCAAATTGACCGCAAAGACCAAGATCAGCACCAAGCCGGTAAAGAAGGTCGGGACCGAAAAACCGATCATCGCAACGAATGTGCCGATCTGGTCAAACCATGAATACTGGCGATATGCGGAATAGATTCCGATGGGCAAGGCGATCAACACACCCAGCACATAGGACGTGCCGATCACGGTCATGGTTTGGGGCAAGCGCTGCACGACGGTATCCATCACCGGGCTGCGCGACTGCCAGCTGACGATGCGCTGCATGCCGTCTGAAAAACTGGTGCCCCACCAATGGTCCCAAAGGACCAGAGGCTCGACAACAAAGAACTGTTTAAGCCACAAGAAATAGCGCACGAATACGGGTTCATTTGCCCCCATCGCCTCCATGATTTTCATCCGCACATCGGGGGGGACGGTCAAGGGGATTTGGCTCATCGGAGAGCCGGGGGCGAGGTCTACGAGCAAAAAGATCAGCAGACTGATGAACAAAAGCGTCGGGATTGCAAACAACAGCCGACGGAGTGTGAAGGTGAGCATGGGCGGCGCCTTAGGTCATCAGTGGGAAAGGAGTGGGCGGGGGATTTCCCCCCCGCCCTTTGGTTTCGGGTCAGATCACTTGATCCGGAACCAGTTTTCTACGTTACCCATTTCCGAGTCCCAGACGTTCAGCACAACGCCGCCAAGGGTTTTGGAATGTGCCGAAAGACGACCACGGTCCACCAATGGAACGATGGTATAGGTGTCTTTGGTCAGCATTTCATTCATGCGAATAACGATTTCCGCACGTTCGGCCTCGCCCTTGGTCTGGATCAGCTTGGCTGCCAGTTCATCAAACACCGGATCGCAGAAACGGTTGATGTTTTCGCCCTGCCACTGGGATTCAGGACGTGGCGCTTTATCGCAGGTGTAGGCCACGATATAGGGTTCTGGGTCGGTGCCGGGGAAGTTGTTGGCGTACATTTCCACGTCAGCATAGAACTTTTGGAAGGTGTCAGGCGAGCCCGCGTCACCGCCAAAGAACACGCCTGGGTCGATCGACTTCAGCTCGACCTCGACGCCCAATTCATTCCACCAGCCTTTGATCATCGCTTGGAAATCTTGACGCACAGCGTTGACCGAGCTTTGGTAAACCAGCTTGAACCGCTTGCCGTCTTTTTCGCGGATGCCATCGGCGCCCACGACCCAGCCAGCGTCATCCAGCAATTTCTTGGCGCCGTCCATGTCTTGCGTCAAGCAATCGGTGTTTGGCGAGGCATACACAGCCGGGGCCGGGACGAGGTTACAAGACGGACGCCCCGAGACGCCATAGCCAACCTCAACCAGCAGGCTGCGGTCAATCGCCATCGATAGCGCTTTGCGCACATTCACATCCGACAAGATCGGGTGCGGGTGCATCGCGGTTGCGCGCTCGCCCTCGGGCAGATCCGGGGACGGGTCGGTCATGTTCATTTCAATGCGTTCGACCAATGTGCCAAAGCCCGAAACGAAAGTGCCTTTGCCGCCCGATGCCATCTGCGTTTGCAGTTCTGGGTTGATCTGGGTGTTCCACGCATAGTCAAACTCGCCGGTTTCCATAACAGCGCGGGCCGCCGATGCAGGATCACCGCCGCCTTTGACCGACATTGTGGCAAAAGCAGGTTTTGCCGGGTCGCGGTAGTTCGGGTTTGCAACCAGTTCAACCGAGTCGTTGACCTTAAAGTCGGTGACCATGAACGGGCCGGTGCCATGCGGCATGAAGTTGGCATCGGTGCAGGTTGGGGCCGCCGCGCCAAGGCAATTGGCGAACTGTGCCTTTTGGATAATTGGCGATTCCGCACCGACAAAGGCGACCAGCGGGTTTGGCTTTGGCCCTGTGTAGGTGACTTTGACGGTCAGCGGGTCAATCGCTTCAACCGTTTTCACGCCTTCGTACTTGGCCAACTGCGCGCAACCGCCAGCCTCGTCCATGCAATAGGCGGCAGTGAACACAACGTCATCGGCGGTGAAGGGCGTGCCATCAGACCACAGGATGCCCTCTTTCAGCTTCCATGTGACTGAGGTTTGGTCTTCGGAAATGCCACCATTTTCCAAGGTTGGGATTTCGGTGACCAAACGCGGAAAGATTGTACCGACTTCATCAAAACCGGCCAGCGGTTCAAGAACGAGGCTGCCCACTTCGACGTCTTTGGTGCCAGAGGACAGATAGGCGTTCATGATGGATACGGCTTGCGAATACAGGACTTTGACGTTGCCGTCAGTGCCACGTTCGGCCATTGCGGCAGGCGCAAAAGCAAAAGCGCAGGCAGCCCCGAGTAGGGCGGATTTCATTTTCATGTTTTTGGTGCTCCTTGTTGGTTGTGCTCGGTAACCTCGGCCTTACCGGTTGATCCGGCGGCGCTGTTGTTGTCGGGTTTGACCAAGTGGCAGGCCACAAACCGACCGGGGCGCACCTCGGTCAGTTCTGGCGTTACCTCATGGCAAATGGGGATCACCTCGGGGCAGCGCGTGCAAAAGTTGCAGCCCTTGGGTGGGTTGGACGGCGACGGAACATCGCCTTGCAAAATGATGCGATTGCGACTGGACTCGCGTTCGGGGTCCGGGTCTGGCACGGCCGACAGCAGCGCCTTGGCATAAGGGTGCAACGGGTCGGCATAAAGCGGTTCGCGGGGCGATAGTTCGGCAATGCGGCCCAGATACATAACGGCCACACGGTCAGCGATATGGCGCACCATTGAAAGATCATGGCTGATAAACAGATATGTCAGGCCATATTTCTCCTGCAAATCCTCAAGCAAATTGACCACCTGCGCTTGGATCGACACGTCAAGTGCTGCAATCGGTTCATCGCAAACGATAAACTTGGGGTTCAAGGCCAAGGCGCGGGCGATGCCGATCCGCTGGCGCTGACCACCCGAAAACGCATGGGGATAGCGGTTGGCAAAGGCGCGGTTCAGGCCCACGGCGTCCATCAGGTCATAGACTTTTTCCAGCTTTTCATCGGTGGAAAGCTTGGTGTGTTCGTCCAGCGGTTCCGAGATAATCGCGGCCACCGTCATACGTGGGTTCAAACAGGCCTGCGGGTCTTGGAACACCATCTGCATCATCGGGCGTTTGATGCGCAGCTTTTCGGGCGAGAGCTTGGCGATATCCTCATCACCAATCGTCACCGACCCAGCCGTCAGTTCATACAGCCGCAACAGCGCACGGCCCACGGTGGATTTGCCGCAACCGGACTCGCCCACAAGCCCAAGGGTTTCGCCTTCAAAAATATCAAAGCTAAGCCCATCCACGGCCTTAACATCACCGGTATGGCGGCGCAGCAGGCCCGTGTAGATGGGGAAATACATCTTGAGGTCTTTGACCTCGACCAGTTTCTTGGCAGACTTGGCGTCAAACATCAGATTGCCCCCCGGTTTTGGCATCCCAATGGCACGCGACATCATGGCCATAGCCGACACGGCCTGCGCCTATCGCGCGACGCTGTGGGTTTTCGACACCACACCGCGCAAAGGCATGCGCGCAGCGGGGCATGAACGGGCAGGCGGTGGGGGCGGCCCCCATGATCGGCGGCTGGCCTTCGATCACGCGCAGACGGGTTTCGCGCTGACCCGTGACCGACGGAATGGTTTTCAGCAAAGCGCGGGTATAGGGGTGCTGCGGATTGGCAAACAGTTCTTTGACCGGGGCCTGCTCAACAACTTGGCCGCCATACATCACTATAACCCGATCCGCGATGCCTGCGATCACGCCAAGATCGTGGGTGATCCAGACAATCGCCATGCCTAACTTGGTGCGTAGCTCTTTGACCAGCTCGATGATCTGGGCCTGAATGGTCACATCCAGCGCGGTTGTGGGCTCATCCGCGATCAATACTTCGGGGTCACAGGCCAGTGCAATCGCAATCATCACACGCTGGCGCATACCGCCCGAAAATTGGTGCGGATAGTCCGACAGACGGCGTTCCGCATCGGGGATGCCGACCAGATCAAGCAGCTCAATCGCGCGGACCCGCGCTTCGCGTTTGTTCAGGCCCATGTGGCGCAGCAAAGGTTCCATGACCTGATTGCCGATATTATAGACCGGATTCAGGCTGGTCATCGGGTCTTGGAACACAAAGCCGATGCGCCGCCCGCGAATATCGCGCAGCTGTTGGGGGGTGACTTTCAAAATATCGACATCGTCCAGAAACACCTCCCCCGCGCGCACCTCGGCGGGGGGCATGGGCAAAAGCCCGATCAGCGACATCATGGTCACGGATTTGCCCGATCCACTTTCGCCAACGACCCCCAGCAATTCGCCGGGCTCTAGGTGAAAGCTAACCGAGTTGACTGCATGAACGTCCCCCGCACGCGTGCGAAAAACGGTCTGCAAGCCCCGGACATCAAGGACGGGCTTGGCCCCATCGGGCATATGACGACTCCCATGTCGTAGGTTATATCTGTCCAAGGTCAGCCAATGGCCGCCACGGTTGCGGGCAGTGTTATCGTTTTTTCGCCACCCCGCAACAGGGTTTCTTATGTTGTGCGGTTTTGTCTGTACCCCGCGCCACCTTCTGGCTTGACCTTGCCTGCCCTGTCTGGGCCAATAGCCCTGCCTGCCAAGGCAAACTCATGCCCACCCCCTGTATATCAAGGACCAGCCCATGACCCCGATGACCCTTTCGCCGCGCCAGATTTTGGATCAACTGGTCGGGTTCCCCAGCGTCAGCAGTGTCAGCAACCTTGATTTGATTGATTGGGTTGAAGGGTATTTGGCGTCGCACAATGTCGTCTCGCACCGGGTTTACAACGCAGATGGCACCAAGGCCGCGCTGTTTGCCAATGTCGGGCCAATGGTGGACGGCGGGGTGATTCTGTCGGGCCATTCCGATGTGGTCCCGGTCGAGGGGCAAGATTGGGCCACCGACCCCTTTAGCGTGGTCGAAAAAGACGGGCGGCTTTATGGCCGTGGCACCTGCGATATGAAGGGCTTTGTGGCGCTGGCACTGGCTGCCGTACCGCTGGCGATCAAGGCCGGGGTGAAACGCCCGCTGCAAATCGCGATCAGCTATGATGAGGAAGTGGGCTGTGTTGGCGCGCCGCCGATGATTGCGCAGATGGTCAAAACCTTGCCGAAAGCGGCCGCCGTGGTGGTGGGGGAACCGTCGATGATGCGGCTGGTCAATGGTCACAAAGGCGGGGCTGGCTATAAGGTGCATGTCAAAGGGTTTGAGGTGCATTCGTCGCTGCTACCCTACGGCGTCAGCGCGATTATGGAAGCGGCACGCTTGGTCGGTTGGATCAATGACCAAAATGCTGCCCTACAGGCTCGCACGCCTTCGGCCATCGCCGCGATGTTCCGCCCGCCTTTTACCACGCTGCACACTGGCAAATTTGCAGGCGGCACCGCGCATAACATCACCGCGGGCGATTGCCATTTCGCGATGGAATTTCGCGTGGTCCCCGATGAGGATGAAGAGGCTTGGGCCAAGTCTTTTGAGGCGGAATGTGCGCGTATCGAGGGCCTGATGCAGGCGGTGCAACCCAGCACATCCATCACGCTGGACCGGTTTTTCGACGTGCCGGGCTTGCGCCCCGAGGTGGACGGCGCCGCCGACGCGCTGGTGCGCCGCCTGACCGGCGACAACGCGGCGCAGGTGGTGTCTTATGGCACCGAGGCCGGGCAGTTTCAGGCCGAAGGCTATTCTTGTGTGATCTGCGGCCCCGGCGATATTGCCCAAGCGCATCAGGTGAATGAATACCTAGAGGTCGCGCAGTTTGAGGCGTGCTGGGGCTTTATGCAGCGGCTTGTCAAGGACTTGGCAGAGTAGCGATGCAGCCCTTTCCAATATCCCTGAACACGCCGCCCGCGCATGTAGGGCCATTGCCAACCGCCTGTGATGTTGTGGTGATTGGTGGTGGCATTGTCGGTGTGATGACCGCGTGGTTTTTAGCCCAAGCCGGACAAAAGGTGGTGCTGTGCGAAAAGGGCCGGATTGCGGGTGAGCAATCCG
>CBDTUV010000003.1:0-31463 GCA_965363575.1 uncultured Pseudorhodobacter sp.
GAGCGGTATCCCGAACAACTACCAGTGAAGTATGGATGCGGCAGTTGGCGGCAGGTCGTACATCAGTCCCGCATCTTTGAGCTTCGATATTTTGAAATAGATGGGCGGCGCACCGCACCGCACCGGGAAAAGCGTGAGGTTCAAGACGGGCAGCCGCTTCACGCAAGCCGTGCTAGTTCGTAGGGGATATACGTCAAACGTTCTCTTGCACCGTCCAAGATCGAGACGAGAATTAGTCAAGCAATCATAATGTGTTGTACGGCCTTAAGCGGCTTGGTCCGGTCACGTCCAACACATGGACGGCAAAATTCGTAATGATGGGGTAGTAGGTTCGAGTCCTATCACCGCCACCATTCTTCCTTTTCGTCCAACAAACCCAGCTTTCCCACCCTAAATCGCTGGCTCGGCTTGCACCCTTCCCCCTGCGCCGCCATATATGGGGCAGGCAAAAAGGGGCGATCATGACCAAAGACTCATTTCCCGGTTGGCACGGCACAACCATTCTGGCCGTGCGCCGCGGCGGTCAGGTCGTCGTGGCTGGCGATGGCCAGGTCAGCCTTGGCCAAACCGTTATCAAAGGATCAGCCCGTAAAGTGCGCCGTCTGTCACCGGGTGGGCGCGATGTGGTTTGCGGCTTTGCCGGGTCAACCGCCGATGCCTTTACCTTGCTGGAACGGCTGGAGAAAAAGCTCGAGGCGATGCCCGGCCAATTGGCACGCGCCTCGGTCGATCTGGCCAAAGACTGGCGGATGGACAAATACCTGCGCAACCTTGAAGCAATGCTGATTGTAACCGATGGCACCGATCTGTTTGTGATTACAGGTGCCGGTGATGTGCTGGAACCCGAACATGACATCGCGGCCATCGGATCGGGTGGTAACTTTGCGCTGGCCGCCGCACGGGGCCTGATGACAACCGACCTTGCAGCCGAGGATATTGCCCGCAAAGCCATGGCCATTGCCGCCGATATTTGCGTCTATACCAACGGCAATCTGACGGTTGAGGTGATTGCGGCCGCCTAAGGCCCAAGCCTTTCGATTGAAACACCCGTTGCGGCTGTTTAAGTGATGCATGAACGAGACAGGACACCCCATGACCGACCTTACCCCACGCGAAATCGTCTCGGAACTGGACCGCTACATCATCGGCCAAAATGATGCCAAGCGCGCCGTAGCCGTGGCCCTGCGCAATCGCTGGCGGCGCAAACAGTTGGACGATGATTTGCGGGATGAGGTGTATCCAAAAAACATCCTGATGATCGGCCCAACCGGCGTTGGTAAAACCGAAATCAGCCGCCGCTTGGCGAAACTGGCCCGCGCGCCGTTCCTGAAGATCGAAGCAACCAAGTTCACCGAGGTCGGTTATGTCGGCCGCGACGTGGATAGCATTATCCGCGATCTGGTCGATGCCGCGATGATCGACACCCGCGCCCGGATGCGCGAAGACGTCAAGGCCCGCGCCGCCGCCGCTGCCGAAGATCGCGTGATTGAGGCGATTGCCGGCAAAGACGCCCGCGAACAAACCCGCGAAATGTTCCGCCGCAAACTGAAAGCAGGCGAACTGGACGATACAGTGATTGAGGTTGAAATTGCTGACACCACGAACCCTTTCGCCGCCTTCGATCCAACCGGCCAGGGCGGCGGCCAGATGGGCGGCATGATGAACCTTGGCGATCTGTTCGGCAAAATGGGCCGCACCCAAAAACGCCGTCTGACCGTGGCCGAAAGCCACGAAATGCTGGTGTCAGAAGAGGCCGACAAACTACTGGATGATGAGGCCGTGAAACTTGCGGCCCTAGAGGCTGTGCAAGAAAATGGTATTGTTTTCATTGATGAAATCGACAAAGTCTGCGCCCGCGCGGATGCCCGTGGCGCCGATGTCTCACGCGAAGGCGTGCAGCGCGACCTGCTGCCCTTGATCGAAGGTACCACCGTTTCCACCAAGCATGGCCCAGTGAAAACCGATCATATCTTGTTCATCGCGTCCGGCGCTTTTCACACCGCCAAACCGTCTGACCTTTTGCCCGAACTCCAAGGGCGCCTGCCCATCCGCGTCGAACTCCGCCCGCTGACCGAGGGCGACTTTGTCCGCATCCTGACCGAAACCGACAATGCGCTGACCTTGCAATATACCGCGCTGATGGGCACCGAAGGTGTCACCGTCTCCTTTACCGAAGACGGTATCAAAGCACTGGCCCATATCGCAGCCGAGGTAAACCAATCGGTCGAAAACATCGGCGCCCGCCGCCTTTACACCGTGATTGAACGGGTGTTCGAGGATCTGTCCTTCAACGCCCCCGACCGCGATGGCGAATCGGTAGAGGTTAACGCCGCCTTCGTTGAGGCGCATTTGGGTGAGCTTTCTCGCTCCACTGATCTCTCGCGCTATGTGCTCTGACGCCCGGCAGCCCATTTTCCATTTCATCTTGGACTAAATACCTCGGGGGTGCGGGGGCTGGCCCCCGCTCCTTAGTCGCATGGCGCGCTACTGGCACAATAAGGTTTGCACTTTCCCTTAGCGAAATTCCCGCCCATGAAGGATGAATGAAAACGCCCACCATCACCTTCCTGCGCGACAACGCCCCCTTCCTTGCAACAGGCGCACTTCTCGCGTTCCTCTCCAGCTTTGGGCAAACCTTTTTCATCTCCATCTTTGGCGGCGAAATCCGTGCGCAATTTGGCCTGACCAATGGCGATTGGGGGCTGATCTATATGGCAGGCACCGGACTTTCAGCGCTTGTCATGGTGTTTGCGGGTGGGTTGGCTGACAGATTTCGCGTCCGCGTGCTGGGCGTAGCGGTCGTTGCCCTTTTGGCGCTGGCCTGTCTTGCGATGGCGTTCAACCCTTGGGCCGCCGCCTTGCCTTTGGTGATTTTCGCCCTGCGCTTTACCGGCCAAGGCATGACCAGCCATGTGGCCACCGTGGCCATGGTCCGCTGGTTTGTCGCCGCGCGCGGTCGCGCCCTTGCCGTGGCCACAATGGGCTTTATGGCGGCCGAGGCATTGATGCCGATCACCTTTGTCTGGCTAAAGCAACATGTCGCATGGCACATGCTTTGGGTCGGGGCGGCGCTGTTTTGTCTGGCTTGCATGCCCATCCTGCACCGCCTTTTGCGGCTGGAACGCACCCCGCAAAGCACGGCGCAAACCTCGGCCACGCTTGGCATGAACGGCCACCACTGGACCCGCGCCCAAGCCTTGCGGCACCCGCTGTTTTGGGCGCTTACCCCCGCGATGATGCTTTTCCCCGCCTTTGGCACTGCATTTTGGTTCCATCAGGTCCATTTCGCCGCAATCAAGGGCTGGGATCACCTCTCTCTCGTCGCCGTTTTTCCACTAGGCACACTGACCTTTGGCCTGTTCACCGTACTTTATGGTTGGGCGATTGACCGATTTGGCGCGGCGCGCTTGCTGCCCATCTATCTGCTGCCACTCGTTGCAGCCTTCGCGCTGCACGCCTATGCACCCAGCATTGCATGGACCGCGGCTGGGGTGATTTTGATGGGCATGGCGGGCGGCGGCCAAGCCACCATTCCCAACGCGGTCTGGGCCGAGTTCTATGGAACACAGTATATCGGGTCCATCAAGGCCGCGGTGGCCGCCGTTATGGTGCTGGGGTCCGCCATTGGTCCGGGCCTGACGGGCTGGCTGATTGATGCAGGCATCGGGTTTGAAACCCAGCTTTACGGCATCGCCGCCTCGTTTATCTTTGCAGTTTTGGTGATGCTGGTTCCGCTGCGAAACGCCCGCAAGGCGCTAACGGTAGCGGCGTAGATAGATGTAATAGGCCCCACTACCGCCATGGCGCAAATGCGCCTCTGTCACTTGCAAAATCGCGGGACCGCACGGGGGCTGACGTAACCAATGCGGCACTTGTTGGCGCAAAATTCCGGTGCGCTGCGGCATGTGGCTCGTATCGGCGCCGGGCTTGCCCTTGCCGGTAATCACCAAAACCAAACGCAACCCACTGGAATGCGCGTTCAAAATAAACCGGATGAGTTCCGGATGCGCCTCAGACAGCGTCATACCATGCAAATCAATCCGCGCTTCGGGTGTCAACTTGCCACGGGTCATCTTGCCAAAGGCTTTGGCGTCCATATGCAAGGCATTCGGTGCTGCGGTCTGGGGGCGCGAAACTGCCGGCTTTTCACCCATCCGAAACGGCGCGATCCTTGGAACAGCATGCGCTTTGACCGGGGGTTCAGGAAATTCCGCCGGCTGCTCGGTTATTTTGCGGCGAAAAATGGGGGCATGCATTGGTTTGGCCGTGCGCGCGACCGCTTTCCACAACTCTTCTTCCTCGGGATGCAGGGACCTGCGGCGCACCATCACTCAACCTCGACCTGCGCAAAGGCCCGCTCTATCGGCAACAACACAACCATGCGCCCAGAGTCCTTGACCGTTCCCGCATCCTCGCCCGCCTGAAACCCGGTGCCAAAGAAAATATCGGCGCGCTGCGCCCCTTTAATCGCGCCACCCGTATCTTGGGCAATCATCAACCGCCGCAACGGGTTGCGCCCGTCTTTTTCCAGCCAAACCGGGGCACCCAGCGGGGTAAAACTTGGGTCAACCGCCAAACTGCGCATCGTGGTAATGGACCGGCCCATCGCCCCAATCGGGCCTTTTTCCGGCGGCAGATCAGGCAGTCTGCGAAAGAACACGAAAGATGGATTATGTCGCAGCAATTCGGCCCCCAGCACAGGGTTGTTCCGCACCCAAGCCTTGATCCCTTGGGCCGATGCACTGTGCTCACCCATAATTCCACGGCGGATCAGCTCTTGTCCGACAGACCGATAGGCGTGACCATTGCGCCCACCATACCCCACGCGAACGACCCGCCCATCGGTCATCCGCACCCGGCCAGATCCTTGAACCTGAAGGAAAAACACTTCAACAGGATCTTCAAGCCATGCGAGCTCCAAACCTCGCCCGCGCAACGCGCCCGATGTTTCGATCGCCCCACGGTCCAGCCATTGCTGGCCGTCTTGCACTTCTGGCGGGCGGGCATAGATCGGATAGCCAAAGCGTGGGGTGCGAATCGGCGACCCCAGCAATTCTGGCTCATAATAGCCGGTGAACAAGGCAGGGCCGTCACCGATTATCACCGGGCGAAACAGCATTTCAAAAAAACTGCGCGCGGCCGTCTTGGATACCATTGCCTCAGGCGCAAGGCGGCAAATCGGGGTCCAATCAGGATCTTTCAACAGCGAACACGTGTCGATGAAAGTGGAAAGGGCGGCACGATGATCATCATCCTGCCACCCATCCAAATCTGAAAAATCCAATAACTGCGCCATCGCCGATCCTACCGTCAGGCCCAGCGCAAGCACAGGCGCTGCGACCCATACCAAAAGAGAGGCCGCGCCACGCATCAGTCCCCGGTGGCGACCAGCAGCCAATTGGGGTCGGACGCCCCCATCTGGCGTGCAAACGTCCAAACATCACGCTGGCGTTTGATCGCCGTAGGGCTGCCTTCAACCACTTCACCGATTTTGTTGCGCACAACCGAATGCAATTCCGCAGCAAACTTTACCGAAACCTCACCCTCACGCGTGGCGGCATCGAATTCGGCACTTTGCACCGCCATTTCGCTAATCCCAATGAATTTCGCGTCAATCGTCAGGCCTTGGGCCTCACGATCAGCAACCGCCTCGGAAAAGCTTTCAAACACTTCGGGGCTAAGGAAAGGTTTAATCCGCTCCATATCGCCCTTTTCAAAGGCCATAAAGATCATCTCATAAGCGCCACGGGCGCCGCCCAGAAACTCACCCACAGAAAAGCTGGGCTCGGCCGCTTTCATCGCAGCCAGCGCGCGGGCCGCATCAGACCCTTCCGGCACGTGGTCAATAATGTCGCGGTCAGGCCCGCCCTCAATCACTTCAAATCCTTTGCGCGCGCGCGGCTTTGCATCCTCCAGCGGGACGGGGGGCTTTTCAAACCCTTCGCGCGTGCCAAGCACGGATTTTAACTTTAGGATCAGAAAAACGGCAATCCCAGCCAGAACAAGAAGTTGGATCAGCGAAGAATTCATATCAGACCTCAGAAAGCCGGGGGAATGGCCCCGCAATATGGTTTGGGGTGTTGGTGTCGTGCGCCTTTATCCTTATGTAGGGTGTGGGTGCCGCCAAGTCTACCGCAAGGCACGTAAAGAAATCACCGGAAAACCGGGAAAGGAGGCCCGAGATGTGGCTTTTGCTTGCATTTATCGCCGTACCCCTGATTGAGATCGGCCTTTTCATCAAAGTTGGCGGCTGGTTAACCTTGTGGCCAACGCTGGGAATTGTGCTGGCAACAGGCATGATTGGCACGATATTGGTGCGCCAACAGGGTTTGAAGGTACTGGGGGAACTGCGCAACTCCATGTCGCAAATGCGTGACCCTTTGTCACCGCTGGCCCATGGTGCGCTGATCGTGCTGGCAGGGGTATTGCTGCTGACGCCGGGATTTTTCACCGATGCGATCGGGTTTTTGTTGTTGGTGCCGCCTGTTCGCCAAGCCATCATCACATACGCCGCCGCGCGCGTTCAGGTCGCAAGTTTTGGCCCCGGCGGCGCGCAAAACGCCAATCCGCGCGGCCCTTCAGGTGCCCAAAGCCCGCGTTATGGCGATGAGGACGTGATTGAAGCTGAATATTCAGACCTGTCAGACCCACCAAGCCCGCAAAAGGGCTTAAACAAGCGCCCTTCTGGCTGGACAGAGCATTGAGGCCATTTCAATGACCTGCTAAACCAACCGCAATGAATTTTTGGGAGAAAAAAAATGACCGAAGCAAATGGGGCCGCGCCCGCCGCCCAACCAGAAGCCCAACCATCCGAAGGCGTGAAAATGCAGGTGCTTGGCCAGTTCATGCGCGACCTGTCGTTTGAAAACGCAGTGGCGCAACGTGGCAACCAAGGTGGCGAAGTTCAGCCCGACACCCAAGTCGCCGTCAGCCTTGATGCGCGCAAACGCCCGGCAGACCACCAGTATGAAGTGATCACGAAGTTCCGCATCACCTCAAAAAACAAAACGAATGACGAGGTTTTGTTTGTGGTAGAGCTGGATTACGGCGGTATTTTTCACATCGAAGGCGTGCCAGAGGATCAGATGCACCCCTTCTTGCTGATCGAATGCCCACGCATGCTGTTCCCCTTTATTCGCCGCATCATTTCAGACGTGACGCGCGATGGTGGCTTTCCACCACTGAACATTGATACGGTTGATTTCTTGGCGCTGTACCGCACCGAGCTTGCCCGCCGGATGGAAGAGCAAAAGGCCGCACAGCCAACTGCTTAAATCATGTGAAACGAATGAATAAGGCCGGGCAGTGCGCCCGGCCCTTTTTATTGGCGCTTTGCCCAGATCGCCGCATCGCCCAGCTTTTCGACAAAGGCGGCGTGTGCGGCGGCTTCATCCTGCGTGATCCGGGACGGCAAAGGCGTAGGGCGTGGTTTTGGCCGCCAATCCTCGGCTTGGCTTGCACTCTCTGCATTGCGTTGGCTTTCGGCTGACAGGGCAAAGTCAGGCTGGCGGCCGCCGATCAATTCCAGATAAACCTCGGCCAAAATCTCACTGTCCAAAAGCGCGCCATGCTTTTCGCGGCCAGAATTATCAACGCCAAACCGACGACACAACGCATCAAGCGATGCAGGCGAGCCGGGAAATTTTTTGCGCGCAATCAACAAGGTATCCACGGCCTGCACTGCGGGCAGAATCGGCAAACCCACCACACCCAGCTCATGATTAAGAAATTTCATGTCAAAGCTGGCGTTGTGGATGATCAACGGATCTTGGCCCACAAAATCCAGAAAAGCCTGCGCAATATCGCGAAATACCGGTTTGTCGCGCAAGAAATCATCGCCCAACCCATGCACTTCAAACGCCGCTTTAGGCATAAGGCGTTGGGGGTTGATATATTGGTGATAGGTGCGCCCCGTTGGCATGTGGTTGAACAGTTCCACCGCGCCAATCTCTACAATCCGGTCGCCTTCGGTCGGTTCAAACCCGGTGGTTTCAGTGTCCAGAACGATTTCACGCATGGCGGGCCTTTGGGTTATATGTCTCTCGGATATAGGCGATTAGGGCGGTAACACAGGCGCTGGCAGCCTCAAGGCTTAGCGTTTCGATAATATGGGTCGCGCGGGCGCGTTTGTCAGCATCTGGCATTTGGCGCGCAAGGATGGTTTGAAACTGCGTTTCGGTCATGCCGGGGCGGGCCATCACGCGGGCGCGCTGCAAGGCTGCGGGGGCGGTGACCAAAAGGGTCGCGTCCATATCGCCCTCGGTGCCTTTTTCAAACAAAAGGGGGATGTCGAACACCACGATATCGGCGGTCGCAGTCGCCAAAAACTGCGCACGATCAGCCGCGACAAGCGGATGCACGATCGCCTCAATCCGGGCCAATGCCGTTGGATTTGCCGCGATGATGGATTTAAGGGCGCTGCGGTCAATCATGCCACCATCCCCCGCATTTGGCCAAAGCGCTGCAATCGGCGCGACTGCCGCACCCGCCGGTGCATAAAGCCTGTGAACGGCCGCATCCGCATCCCAAACTGGCACACCTGCAGCGGCAAAAAACCCGGCAGTTGTTGATTTACCCATGCCGATAGACCCGGTCAGACCAAGTGAAAATGGCATCACAGCCCCATGACCGTATCGCGGGTTTCCTCATCCACCTCGGGGCGATGGCCAAACCACCGTTCAAAACCGGGTGCTGCTTGGTGCAGCAGCATCCCCAAACCATCGACCGTGGTGCACCCCCGCGCGGCAGCGGCGGTTAGAAACTCGGTTTGGATTGGGGTATAAACCAGATCATTGACCAAAGCCTTTGGGTTCAAATCACCCAGCGAGACATTGAACTCTGGCTTGCCGATCATCCCCAAGGCGGTCGTGTTCACCACTGTTACAGCATCATCCAACACATGGGCCGATTGGACCCAATCGACAACCGTGATCTTGGCGCCAAAATCATGGCGCAACGCCTCGGCACGGGCGCGGGTGCGGTTGGTCAGGCGGATTTCTGGCACGCCCACCTCAATCAATGCCGCGATAATCGCGCGGGCGGCACCACCTGCACCAAACACCACAGCAGGCCCGGCCTTTGGCTGCCAGTCAGGGGCATGCTGGCGCAGGTTGGCGACAAAGCCTGATCCATCGGTGTTGTCGGCATGTATCTTGCCATCACTGCGGAAAATCAGCGTATTGGCCGCACCAATCAATGCGGCACGGTCGGTCACGATATCGGCCAAACCGATCACCGTTTCCTTATGGGGAATGGTCACATTCAGACCAACAAACCCCACTTTCGGCAGCATCCGCAGCGCCTCGGCCAGATTGGCCTGCGCTATATCCAAGGGTACGTAATGCCCTTTGATGCCATAACGTTTCAGCCAATAATTGTGCAAAAGAGGCGAACGGCTATGGGCAATCGGCGACCCGATAACCCCTGCAAGCGGAATACGCGGATGGTCTATCATGTCTCTATGAACCCCCTTGTCCTGAGATAGCCCAACAGGGGCAACAGGGGAAGCCCAAGGATCGTAAAGTAGTCGCCCTCTACATTTGAAAACAGCCGCACACCTTCGCCTTCCAGCAAATAGCAGCCAGCGGAATGGCGAATACTGTCCCAGTTGCGGCTGACATAGCCCGCCAGCCATTCATCAGAAAACGCGTGCATGGTCAGGCGGGCCTTACCGACATGCCGCCAAACGGGTTCGCCTTGGTGATAGACTACGATGGCCGACAAAAGCTGATGGGTTTGGCCGCGCAGCTGGGAAAGCTGATGGACCGCATCTTCCTGAGAGTCCGGTTTACCCCATGATTTACCTTTGAAATCAAGAACCTGATCACAGCCCAACACCAGCGCGTCAAAATGCTTTTCCGCCAGTTTCCGCGCTTTCATTTCTGCCAGCAGGTCTGCAATATCCAAAGGCTTGGCACCATCCGCCTCTAGGCTGGCGCGAATGGACTCCTCATCAATCCGGGCGGGCGCGTGGGTAAATGTCAGCCCCGCTGCCAATAACAACTGCTGGCGCGTCTGCGAAGAGGAGGCAAGGATGATCTGCGGGGCGGCCATGGGTGTGAACAGTCCTGTGGAAAATCTTGATATGTTCCGGCAGGCGGGATTGGGGGTAAGCCCGCGTTTGGCGATTGGTGTGGGCAATAGGGCCTTTTTGTCAAGCGCCCAGGGGGACTATCCACATGTGCAAAGGTGAATGGGGCGGGTTGGGAAAAGTCATGGGTGTATAGGGGTTGTTGATGGAACCGATGCTTTTACAGATTTCTATCTTACTGTTTTTTATATGGTTTTATGGACATGCGAGATTCTATTCAGACCATTATGCACAGAGGCGAAGTTGTGGATGAAAGCTGGGGAAAATTGGGCTATTCCCATATCCATAGGCCCATCTATAACTACATCTTTCTATAAATATCTTATATTTATAAGAAGAGAGAGCAAGGAAGCGCGGACATGACATCGATACTCGCCGATTTTTATCTTTGGGTGAAAGCCCTGCATGTGATGGCAGTGCTCGCCTGGATGGCGGGTTTGTTTTATTTGCCAAGGTTGTTTGTCTACCATGCGGAACAGATAGAGGCTGGGGAAAAGGCGGATACGCTGTTTCAAACGATGGAGATGAAGCTGCTGCGCGTGATTATGAACCCGGCGATGATTGTGGCGTGGGTTTGTGGCCTGTTGCTGGTGGCAACACCGGGGATTGTCGATTGGTCAATGGTATGGCCGTGGACCAAGGCCGCATCAGTGATTGCGATGACGTGGTTTCATATGTGGTTGGCCGGGCGGCGCAAAGATTTTGTGGCTGGGCAAAACACGCTGACCGGGCGGCGCTACCGCATGATGAATGAAGTGCCGACTTTGTTGATGATCGTGATCGTTTTGTCGGTTATCGTAAAGTTCTGACACGCTTGGTTTCAGGCTGTCGTTGACTTTTTCTGTGCGCTGTCTTAGAGGCAACGAAGCTGGGCCGTCCGGTCCGTAAAGCTATTCCCCTTTCTGACGTGATGCCGAAACCTGTTTCAGGTTTTTGGGCGAGGATGATTTCGAAGATGAACGAAGAAATTTTGAATGGTGAAGATGATGTACAGCGTCTTAACCTATCGGAACTAAAGGCAAAAACGCCTGCAGACCTGTTGGCGATGGCCGAAGAATGGGATGTCGAAAACGCACCCTCGATGCGCAAGGGCGAGATGATGTTCTCAATCTTGAAAGAGCATGCCGAGGAAGGCTGGGAAATCGGCGGCGATGGCGTGCTGGAAGTGGTGCAAGACGGCTTTGGCTTTTTGCGCAGCCCTTCGGCCAACTATTTGCCGGGCCCAGATGATATTTATGTCTCGCCTGAAACGATCCGGATGTTTTCTTTGCGGACGGGCGATACGATTGAAGGCGTGATTGCCGCCCCGCGTGAAACTGAGCGCTATTTCAGCATGACCAAAGTGACGCGCATCAACTTTGATGACCCTGAAAAGGCGCGTCACAAGGTGCATTTTGACAACTTGACGCCGTTGTACCCGGATGAGCGGTTCAAGATGGAAGTGGATGATCCAACTCTGAAAGATCGCTCTGCCCGAATCATTGACCTCGTGGCGCCAATCGGCAAAGGCCAACGTGGGTTGATCGTGGCGCCGCCGCGTACAGGTAAGACTGTTTTGCTGCAAAATATCGCGCATTCCATCGCGACCAATCACCCAGAGTGTTATTTGATCGTTCTACTGATCGATGAACGCCCTGAAGAAGTAACCGACATGCAGCGCTCGGTGAAGGGTGAAGTGGTCTCTTCAACCTTTGACGAACCGGCAACGCGGCACGTTGCGGTGGCTGAAATGGTGATTGAAAAGGCGAAACGCCTGGTGGAACATAAGCGCGATGTTGTAATCTTGTTGGACAGCATCACGCGCCTTGGCCGCGCGTTTAACACGGTTGTGCCTTCTTCGGGTAAGGTTTTGACCGGTGGTGTCGATGCGAACGCCCTTCAGCGCCCCAAGCGCTTCTTTGGCGCCGCGCGCAACATCGAAGAAGGTGGGTCGTTGACGATTATCGCGACCGCGTTGATTGATACTGGGTCGCGCATGGACGAAGTGATCTTTGAAGAGTTCAAAGGCACCGGCAACTCGGAAATCGTGCTGGACCGCAAAGTGGCGGACAAGCGGGTGTTCCCGGCGATGGATATCTTGAAATCGGGTACGCGTAAGGAAGACCTGTTGGTGGATAAGATCGATCTGCAGAAAACTTATGTTCTGCGGCGAATCTTGAACCCGATGGGGACAACGGATGCGATTGAATTCTTGATCTCAAAGTTGAAGCAAACAAAATCCAACTCGGATTTCTTTGATTCGATGAACACCTAAGGCTGGCGTCAGCCACTGGTTTAACTCGGTTTTCGGGACCTTTCAGCGGGTCGCGAAGACCGGGTTCGTTATTTTTCATCCGTGCCAAAACAGGCTCTAACATGGGGGTTTGCATATGTTTGATACAATTTATGCACTTGCCTCGGCTAGGGGAAAGGCAGGGGTTGCCGTTGTTCGAATATCGGGGCCGCAAGCACATTTTGCGTTAAGCATGATGGCCGACGTGCCAAAAGCGCGTCAGGCAAGTTTGCGAAAACTGCACTGGCAAGACGTGCTTTTGGATGAAGCACTCGTGCTGGTGTTTGAGGAAGGCGCAAGCTTTACCGGCGAGGCAAGTGTTGAGCTGCAATTGCATGGCGGGCAAGCCGTTGTTGCTGCCGTGCTTGCGGCGCTGTCTGGGATTGATGGTTTGCGGCCAGCGGAAGCTGGGGAGTTTACGCGGCGCGCGCTGGAAAACGGCTGCCTTGACCTGACGCAGGTTGAAGGTTTGGCCGATTTGATTGATGCCGAAACCGAGGCGCAGCGCATCCAATCCCTTAGGGTTTTGTCTGGTGCGATTGGTGAAAAGGTTGAGACGTGGCGGCGCGATTTGATCAGAGCGGCGGCGCTGTTAGAGGCGACAATCGATTTCGCTGATGAAGACTTATCTGTTGATGTCATGCCTGAGGTGAGGGGATTGCTAGAAGGGCTTTTGACCCAGCTGAAGGCGGAAGCGGCGAGCGTAAAGATCGCAGAGCGAATCCGGGAAGGGTTTGAGGTTGCGATTGTTGGACGCCCAAATGCCGGGAAGTCTACGCTGCTGAACGCATTTGCAGGGCGAAAGGCCGCGATAACCTCAGAAATTGCTGGGACGACGCGGGATGTGATTGAGGTTAGGATGGACGTCGACGGACTGGCCGTGACGTTTTTGGACACCGCTGGCTTGCGCGATACCGAAGATGTGGTTGAGGCGTTGGGTGTTGATTTGGCGATCCAGCGCGCCGAGGCGGCGGATGTACGGATATTCTTGATGGATGGGGTTGCTGATATCCCCGCAGTTGATCCGCAAGCCGGTGATTTGATCGTTCTTGGTAAGGCTGATACTGTTGAGATTGGGGCGGTAAATCGGTATGAGCACCATGTATCGGGTTTGACCGGGCAGGGGGTTTCCAATTTGCTGGATAAGGTATCTCAGGTTTTGTTGACGCGCAGCGCTGGGGCAGGCACGATGACGCGAGAGAGGCATCGACTTGCAATTGGCCACGCTGTTGGCGCACTTGAGGCGGCGATGTCTGAGTTGCAGCGCCCCTTCATGGTCGTAGAGGTTGCGGCAGAAGAGTTACGCTCGGCGTCGCGTGCGCTTGAGGTTCTATTGGGCAGAATTGATGTAGAAACAGTGCTTGGCGAAATATTTGCAAGCTTTTGTATCGGCAAATGAGGATGTTTCACGTGAAACAGTTTGATGTAATTGTTGTTGGCGGCGGCCATGCGGGCTGTGAGGCAGCGGCAGCCTCGGCACGAATGGGCGCAAAAACTGCGCTGGTGACGCTGAAACGAGAAACGTTGGGCGTTATGTCGTGCAATCCGGCGATTGGCGGCCTCGGAAAAGGCCACCTCGTCCGCGAGATCGATGCATTTGACGGGATTATGGGCGTTGCTGCGGATAGGGCAGGCATTCAATTTCGGCTTTTGAACCGGAGCAAAGGACCAGCGGTTCAAGGTCCGCGGACGCAAGCAGATCGTAAACTGTATCGCTTGGCTATCCAAAGCGCGCTTGGGCATTTGATAAACCTGGAAGTTATCGAAGGCGAGTCTGTCGACTTTATTCAAAAGGGATCGGTGATTTCTGGGGTCAAGATGGCCGATGGCACCGAAATCACCGCATCTTCTGTAGTGCTGACAGCCGGAACTTTTTTGAATGGAATCATCCATGTAGGGGACAAACAAACCTCTGGTGGCCGAGTTGGGGAATTGCCGTCGGTAAAGCTTGCCCAAAGGTTGGCTGAATTTGGGTTTGCCCGGGGTCGTTTGAAAACAGGTACTCCCCCACGCCTTGACGGCAAAACGATTGCGTGGGATCGGCTTGAACTTCAGGCTGGCGATGATGATCCTACGATGCTCTCGTTTCTAAGCACGGCACCGACAGCGGACCAGATCAGTTGTGGCATAACTGAAACCAATGAGCGCACGCATGACATCGTGCGATCAAACTTGTCGCGCTCGGCGATGTATGGCGGGCATATCGAAGGGGTTGGCCCCCGCTATTGCCCATCCATTGAAGATAAGATCATACGGTTTGCCGACAAAACCTCTCATCAGATATTTCTTGAGCCGGAAGGCGTGGATGACAGCACTGTTTACCCAAACGGGATTTCAACTTCGCTTCCTGCGGAGGTGCAGGAAGCTTATGTGCGGTCCATCGTCGGCTTGGAAAATGCGACGATTCTTCAACCGGGCTATGCGATTGAATATGACTTTTTTGACCCGCGCGGTCTTACATCAACCTTATCGGTAAAGGGCTTTTCGGGTCTGTATTTTGCCGGACAGATAAACGGCACGACTGGATATGAAGAGGCTGCTGCTCAAGGCCTTGTCGCTGGGTTGAATGCCGCAGCGCTTGCTTTGGGTCGCGATGAGGTCACGTTTAGTCGGTCCGACAGTTATATTGGCGTAATGCTGGATGATCTTACATTGCGCGGGGTAACAGAACCTTATCGAATGTTCACATCGCGTGCTGAATACAGATTGGTGCTGCGCGCCGACAATGCCGATCAAAGGCTTACCCCTAAAGCGATTGTAGCGGGATGTGTTGGTGACGCTCGAAAAATGGTTTATTCTGACAAAGCCGAAAGCCTAAAACGCTATAAAGCGCAGCTAGATACGGTTACCTATACCTCAAAGCAAATTGCGGATGCGGGCTTCAAGGCTCGGCAAGATGGGGCTCGTCGAACAGGTTTTGCGGTGCTCTCCCAACTTGATGGACTTCTTGGCGAGATAGCACAGCGCCTTCCGGGCTTCCCTGATATGCCCGCCAGCTTCCTTACCCAACTATGGTGCGAATCGCTTTATGCAAATTACTCTGATCGACAAGTGACAGAGGCGGCGGGGCTTAAACGTGATGAAGAAACGCGCATTCCGGAAGGGTTTGACTACGTCGGCCTTCCCGGATTGTCGCGAGAGCTTTGTTCTAAGCTGTGTGCGGTCAGGCCAACATCCATCGCTCAGGCGGCGCGAATAGAAGGCATTACACCTGCTGCGTTGGTTCTTATCTTATCTCGAATCAAAGGCGGCGCAGCCCGTCGTCGTGCGCAATGATGGATTACCCCCAGCAGCTCGCGGGTTTTGCGGATGTTTCACGTGAAACAGTGGATCGGCTAATCGCGTTTGATCAGCTTATTCGCAAGTGGAACCCCACCATAAACCTTGTCTCCAAAGCAAGCATAGATGATCTGTGGGTGCGGCACATCGATGATTCCGCTCAGTTGTACCAACACATCCCTTCTGATGCGCTCAAATGCGTTGATATTGGCAGCGGCGGCGGCTTTCCTGGTATTGTTTTGGCTATCATCTCGGCAGAATTGGCGCCCGAAAGAAGATTTACCCTAGTTGAATCCGATCAGCGAAAGGCAACGTTTCTTCGACAAGCTATCCGTATCCTGAGCCTAAATGCGGATGTTCTCGCAAGCCGGACCGAGGCGGTTGAGCCTCTGAACGCTGATGTCCTTTCGGCCCGCGCACTTGCGCCGCTCACCAATCTCCTCATTTCAGCCCAGCGTCATTCAAGACCTGGTGGCACCTGCCTTTTCCCAAAAGGCGAAACATATGCACAGGAAATCACAGAAGCACGCAAAAAGTTTGTATTTGAGTGTGACGTGATCCAAAGCCTGACCGACCCCAAGGGCGCAATTCTAAAAATTTCCGGAATCCGAAATGCTTAATGTAACCATCGAAAATGCACCGCGGATTATCGCTTTGGCCAACCAAAAGGGCGGTGTCGCAAAGACGACAACCACTATCAATCTTGCTGCGGGCCTTGCTGAACTTGGCGCAAAAGTGCTTGTTGTCGATCTGGACCCACAAGGGAACGCGTCCACTGGCTTTGGCGTTGAACTGGCGAATCGAAGCCTGACAACCTATGATCTGATGGTCGAAGATGCGCCCCTTGACTTGGTGATTCACTCAACCGGAGTCGAAGGCGTCTCAATCTGCCCTGCAAACGCCGATCTTTCGTCAGCTGATATGGAGATGGTCGCGAATGAAAAGCGGAGCTTCCTTCTCCATGACGCGCTTCGCCAGCCAGCGATGGCTGAATTTGGCTTCGATTTCATCCTGATCGACTGCCCGCCATCCCTTAACTTGCTGACGGTAAATGCACTCGTTGCATGCCATTCGGTGCTCATTCCTCTGCAAAGCGAGTTTTTCGCTCTTGAAGGCCTGTCTCAACTGATGCTGACCGTCCGCGAAATACGCCAAACCGCAAACAATAACCTACGGATCGAAGGCGTTTTGCTTACCATGTATGACAAGCGTAACAACCTGTCGCAGCTGGTCGCGGCGGATGCGCGTGAAAACCTTGGCGACCTTGTCTTCAAAACGATCATCCCAAGAAACGTCCGCGTCAGCGAGGCGCCGTCCTACGCTCTGCCGGTTCTTGCTTACGACTCCACCTCAAAGGGTGCCGAAGCGTACCGCGAGCTTTCCCTAGAGATCGCAGAGCGCTATGGTATGAAAGTTAACGTGAAGAAGGGGCCAAAGTGATGGAAAAGAAACCAGAGCGCCGCGGATTGGGCCGTGGCCTTTCGGCCTTGATGGCGGACATCAATGTCACCGCTGATCAGTCAGCTGAACCGCAAGGCGAGCGGCGCCAGGATGGATTGATCGCGGTTGAAAAGCTATTGCCAAACCCAAACCAACCTCGGCGTGACTTTACTGCCGAAGCGCTTGAGGATTTGGCGGCCTCTATCCGGCAAAAAGGCGTGCTGCAGCCTCTGATCGTGCGGCCCATTACTGGCACAGACACCTATGAAATTGTCGCAGGCGAACGCCGTTGGCGTGCTGCGCAGATTGCTCAGGTGCATCGCCTTCCGGTCGTTATTCGCAACTTTGATGACACTGAAGTGCTGGAAGTCGCCATAATAGAGAATATTCAGCGCGCAGACCTAAACGCGATTGAGGAGGCAGCAGGGTTCCGCCAGCTTATGGATCGGTTTGGCCACACTCAGGAAAAAATCGCCGAAGCCTTGTCCAAAAGCCGCAGTCATATCGCGAACCTTCTTCGTCTGTTAAGCCTTCCGTCTGACGTGCAAGACTATATCCGCGACGGCAAACTTTCGGCGGGCCACGCGCGGGCGCTTATCACGACAACAGATCCATCAGGCCTTGCGCGCACGATCATTGAAAAAGGGCTTTCTGTCCGTGAAACTGAGGCTCTCGCCCGTGAAACCTCGACCACACCGGCCCGTGCGAAAAAGCAGGGCGACGGTGGGCGATCCGAAAAAGATGCTGATACCCGTGCATTAGAGGCAGATCTTGGCGCCAATCTGCGCATGGCCGTCAGCATTAATCATGAACCGGGCGGCGAACGTGGAACTTTGACCATTCGCTACAACACCCTGGATGATCTGGACAATCTGTGCCGCACTCTGTCTCAGATGGATCGTGAGTGATCCGTCTGTCTTAATCCATAAGGCCTTCGATCACCGCATTCAGAACAAGCCGCCCTTGCTGTGTGACAGCAAGGCGGCCGCCCGTTTCCGTGACCATCCCAATCTCTGACAAATGGCTGATCTTTTGCCCCGAAATCTGCCCGCCCGACAGCCTGGCATATCGCTCCAGATCAATCCCAACGTCACGGCGCAACCCCATCATCAGGTATTCCGTGCCCTGCTCTTTCATCGGTACCAATTGCCGTTGTTCCGCACTTGAAATACCCTCAACGCCTGCCAACCATCCGGCAGGGCTCGCGGTTGCTTCGGTGGCGTATCGCACGCCTTCAAACGTCAGGCGACCATGGGCCCCCGGACCAATTCCAATATAGTCCCCAGCATTCCAATAGATGCAGTTGTGCTGCGACTCTTGCCCCTTTTTGGCATAGTTAGACACTTCGTATGAACTATATCCCGCTGCCTCTGTCATCGCTTGGGTCGCCAAATACATATCAGCACCAAGGTCTTCGTTTGGCAGGCCACGCAATAGCCCGCGCTTAAACCGATCGCCAAACGCTGTCCCATCTTCAATCGTCAATTGGTACAAGGAAAGGTGCCCACTCGCGATTGCCAGCGCTTCGGAAAGCTCGGATTTCCACGCCTCTAGGTTTTGCTTTTGGCGTGCATAGATAAGATCAAAACTCACCCTGTCAAACGTGGCCTGTGCGGTAGTAATCGCAGCTTTTGCCTCATCAACGCCGTGCAGCCGCCCAAGTGCCTTCAAATCAGCATCATTCAGGGCCTGAACACCAATAGAAACACGGTTCACCCCCGCATCCTTGTACCCACGGAACCGCCCCGCCTCTACAGATCCTGGGTTCGCCTCCATTGTAATCTCAACATCGTTCGCAAGGGCCCAAGTGTCACGAATCTTGCCCAAAATTGCGGCAACCAATTCGGGTGCCATCAGTGATGGGGTGCCGCCGCCGAAAAACACTGTCTGCAAAACCCGACCCTGGGTTTCGGCGCCGACTCGCTCAATCTCGGCCAAAAACGCGGCCTGCCAGCGGGTTTGGTCAATATGGGCGGCGACATGGCTGTTAAAATCACAATAGGGGCACTTTGATTGGCAGAACGGCCAGTGAATATACAGGCCAAACCCGCCAACCTGCCAATCTTGGACCGCGGGTAATGGTTTCACGTGAAACAACCGGCAACAAGCTTGCGGAAGGCATCGGCGCGATGGCTGATTTCGTTCTTCAGGTCAGGCGCCATCTCGGCAAATGTCTTTGCATAGCCATCGGGTTGGAAAATCGGATCATATCCATGCCCTTCGGCCCCACGCATTGGCCAAACAACCGACCCATGCATTATCCCTTCAAACACCTCATCATGTCCATCTGGCCAAGCCATAACCAATGTACAGCAAAACTGCGCCGCACGAGGGTAGGGCGCGTCAGCGGCCTCTAGCGCAGCCCAAGTCCGCTCCATGGCCATTCCAAAGTCGCGCCCATTTGGCGTTTCGGCCCAATCCGCCGTATAGACCCCCGGCGCGCCACGCAATCCATCAACGCAAATTCCGGAATCGTCGGCCAGCGTCACCAATCCTGACGCTCGCGCCGCTGCATGGGCCTTGATCCGCGCGTTGCCAATGAAATTATCCTCGGTTTCATCTGGTTCCGGCAGGCCCAATTCACCTGCCGACACCACAGAAATGCCAAAACCCTTCAGTAGCGCGCCAATCTCCACCAGCTTCCCTGCATTATGCGTGGCCACCAGCAGTTTTTTTTCGTCAAACTTGCGCATCTTACGCCAATGCCGCCTTTTGTGCGCTGACCAACTCCGTGCAACCCGCTTCGGCCAAATCCATCAACTGCCCCATCTCATCGCGCGAAAAGGTCGCCCCCTCGGCTGACATTTGAATCTCAATCAAACGTGCGGCACCTGTCAAAATAAAGTTCCCGTCGGTGCCGGCATTCGAATCCTCGGCATAGTCCAAATCCAGCACGGCCTGCCCGGCATAGATCCCGCAAGACACCGCGACCACATGGTCAATAATCGGGTCAGATGTGACTAACCCGGCCTTAATCAGCTTATTCACGGCCAAGCGCAGCGCCACCCAACCCCCGGTGATTGACGCACAGCGCGTCCCACCATCCGCTTGAAGCACATCACAATCCACCACAATCTGCCGCTCGCCCAACGCGCGGCGATCAACACCTGCCCGCAACGCCCGGCCGATAAGCCGCTGAATTTCCTGCGTCCGTCCGCTTTGCTTTCCGGCCGCCGCCTCACGCCGGTTCCGCGTATTCGTCGCGCGTGGCAACATCCCATATTCCGCAGTCACCCAACCTTGCCCGGTGTTTTTCAAGAAAGTCGGCGCTTTGTCCTCGATCGAGGCGGAACATAACACATGCGTCTCACCCATCTTGATCAAACAAGACCCCTCGGCATGCTTCATCACACCCGTTTCAATGGTTACATGGCGCATTTGGTCTAGATTTCGTGCTGATGGCCGCATGGAAAGCTCCTAAATATCAATTCATGCACAAATACCCACCCTGTGGATAAGGATGCAAGCCTCATTGACGAATGGGTCGCGGGCTCTTTAGTGTACATGGCCCTTGGGAAACAGACGAATGACTGATCAAAACAAACGTGCGGCCCTTATGTCCGAACTTAACGAGCGCTCTCGCGAGGTGTTTCGCCGGGTCGTCGAAGGTTATCTAACGACCGGAGAACCTGTCGGTTCTCGCACCCTCACACGCACCCTGTCAGAGAAGATCAGCCCTGCAACCGTACGCAATGTCATGCAAGACCTCGAATACCTCGGCCTTTTGGGCAGCCCGCACACCTCCTCGGGCCGCATCCCAACCCAAACCGGCCTGCGTCTTTTCGTCGACGGCGTGCTAGAGGTGGGCGAGGTCGGGTCCGATGACCGCAGCCTGATCGATGCCACCATGGGCGATGCCACCTCCGGCGTCGGCACGCTCCTCGACCGCGTTGGTTCTGTGCTCTCCGGCATCACCCACGGCGCCAGCCTTGTCCTCACCCCAAAACACGAAGCCCCGATCAAGCATATCGAATTTGTCAGCCTCAGCGCCGACCGCGCCTTGGTCGTTCTGGTCTTTGCTGACAGTCATGTCGAAAACCGCGTTTTCACCCCACCCCCCGGCCAAACGCCCTCTTCGATGCGCGAGGCTGCAAATTTCCTCAACGCCTTGGCCGAAGGCAAAACCCTGTCCGAACTGCGCAAATCCGTCAGCGCGCAGATCAAGGCCCGCCGGCAAGAAATTGACATCCTCGCCCAGCAACTCGTCGAAACCGGCCTCGTCCTATGGGAAAATGCAGGTGAGCAAAGCGAGCGCCTGATCGTCCGCGGCAGGTCCAATCTCCTCGACGGCCCCAACGAAGCCCTCGACTTCGACCGAATCCGCCATCTCTTTGATGACCTCGAACGCAAGCGGGATATCGCCGAATTTCTGGAACTTACCGAAGAGGGCGAGGGTGTCCGCATTTTTATTGGCTCTGAAAACAAGTTGTTCTCACTTTCGGGCTCGTCTCTGGTCGTTTCCCCCTATATGAACGCTGATCGAAAGATCATCGGCGCTGTTGGCGTGATTGGTCCGACGCGGTTGAATTATGGCCGCATCGTCCCCATCGTTGACTACACAGCGCAGCTTGTGGGTCGGCTGATTTCCGACCGGACAAGAGGATAAGACAAGATGACTAAAACAAGGAAAGACGACATGGCCAACGATGATGCCGCCAAAGTAACCCTCGCCGATGCCCCAGAGGGTGACATCGATATGTCCGAATTTGGTGGCCCGGCCCCGATGGACGAACTCGACGCGTTGCGTGCCGAGCGTGATGATTTCCGCGACCGCTTTATGCGTGCTCTCGCCGATGCCGAAAACGCCCGCAAGCGCGGTGAGCGTGACCGGCGCGAGGCCGAGCAATACGGCGGCTCCAAGCTTGCCCGCGATTTGCTCCCCGTCTATGACAACCTTCGCCGCGCTCTTAATGCCGCCACCGACCAGCACCGCGCTGAGGCGGCAGGTCTGATCGAAGGTGTCGAGCTTACTCTGCGCGAACTGCTCAGCGTTATGACCAAGCACAACGTGACCCCGGTCATCCCTGAAATCGGCGATCAGTTTGATCCCCAGTTGCATCAGGCCATGTTCGAAGCCCCTGTCGCGGGCACCAAAGCCGGTCAAATCATCCAGGTGATGACCGAAGGGTTCTTGCTTCACGACCGCCTGCTGCGCCCAGCACAGGTTGGCGTGTCCTCAACCACTGGCTAAAATCAGTATCCGCGCGGGGGGCAGAATCCCCCCCCGCGCTTACGGTTTCAGCTGCGATTTCAGGTCATAGATCAGGCTCAGCGCTTCCATTGGCGTCAATTGATCCGGCATAATCTCACGCAACCGATCCTCAACACCCGACGGTTTCGCCGGTTTTGCCATCGGGGCAGGTGGCACCACCCGAAACAGCGGCAAATCGTCAATCAGCACCTTTTGCTTGCCGCCGCCTTCCCGCTCACCCGCCTCCAGCGCTTCCAAAACCACCTTCGCCCGGTCCGTCACCGCCTCTGGCAGTCCCGCAAGCCGCGCCACTTGCACACCGTATGACCGGTCCGCCGCACCCTTGCGCACCTCGTGCAGGAATATCACATCGCCTTCCCACTCTTTGACCGTCACTGTGGCGTTCTCCACGCCCGCCAGTTTCCCGGCCAGCGAGGTCATCTCATGGTAATGTGTGGCAAAAAGCGCCCGGCACTGGTTTTTATCGTGCAAATATTCCAGCGTGGCCCATGCAATTGACAACCCGTCATAGGTCGCCGTTCCGCGCCCGATCTCATCCAGAATCACCAGCGCGCGCGAATCGGCTTGATGCAGAATCGCCGCTGTCTCAACCATCTCAACCATGAAAGTTGATCGCCCGCGCGCCAAATCATCCGATGCGCCAACCCGGCTGAAAAGCTGACTAACAAGGCCAATATGGGCGCTTTTCGCTGGAACAAAGCTACCCGCCTGCGCCAACAAAGCAATCAATGCGTTCTGCCGCAAAAAGGTCGATTTACCCGCCATGTTCGGCCCGGTCAGCAACCAAATCGCCGCTGTCTCCTCCGCCGACACATCGCAATCATTGGCCACAAATTGCGCGCCGCCTTGTTTGCGCAGCGCACGTTCAACCACCGGGTGCCGACCGCCCTCAATCCGAAAGGCGCGGCTGTTGTCGACCACAGGCTCTGCCCAGTTTTCGTCAGACGCCAAATCGGCAAAGGCTGCCGCCAAATCAATCTCGGCAATCGCGCGGGCCGTGCCAGACAGTGCCGCCGCATGGTCCAAAACCGCTTGCTTCAGGCTGGCATAGTGACGTTTCTCAATTTCCAACGTCAGGTTGCCCGCGTTCAAAATCTTGGTTTCCATTTCCGACAGCGGCACAGTTGTAAACCGCACTTGCCCCGCCGTGGTTTGCCGATGGATAAAGGTTTCCGACAGCGGTGCTGACAACATTTTCTCGGCATGGGTGGATGTCACATCAACAAAATACCCCAGCACATTGTTGTGTTTGATCTTCAGGCTGCTGATCCCCGTCTGCGTAACATAGTCGGCCTGCATCGCCGCAATCACCGCCCGGCCTTCATCGCGCAGCTTGCGCGCCTCGTCCAAATCGGGGTCATACCCCGGCGCGATAAAGCCACCATCCCTCGCCAAAAGTGGTGGCTCGGCCACCAGTGCCGCGTCCAGCAGCGCATGCAATGTCTCATGCCCGGTCAAGGCCGCTGCGGCTTGTTGCAACAGGCTTGGCCCCTTGTCGCCGATTAACCGGCAAAGGGCTTCAGCTTGTTCAAGTCCCGTCCGAATGGCCGTCAAATCCCGAGGCCCGCCACGGTCCAGCGCAAGCCGCGACAGCGCGCGGTCCGCATCCGGGCAGCGCCGCAAAAAATCCCGCTGATCAATCCGAAAGCGGCTCTGATCTTGTAGAAACCGCACCAAATCCAACCGCTCTTGAATCGTCGCCAAGTCCCGCGAAGGCGCAGACAGCCGCCGTTCCAACAACCGCCCACCCGCTGCCGTCAGCGTCCGGTCAATCGCCGCAAGCAAAGATCCCTCCTTGCCGCCCGACAGCGCCGCAGTGATTTCAAGGTTCCGCCGCGTAGCCGCGTCAATCTGCATCAACCCGCCCGGATCTTCCTGCACAGGGGGCCGCAACAAAGGTAAATTGCCCCGCTGCGTCAGGTCCAGATAATCCACCAGCGCGCCCATCGCTGAAACCTGCGCGCGGTCAAACTGCCCAAAGGCATCAAGCGATGCCACGCCAAACAGATCGCACAGCTTGCGCTCGGCGCCCGCACTGTCAAAGCTTGATTTTGCCAGCGGCGTAATCGCGGGGCCATCGTCCAGCGTCAAATCAAACCCGTCAACAACCAGTAGTTCCTTGGGTGACAGCCGCGCCAGCTCTGGCCCCAACCGTGTGGCAGGGCAAGGAATAACCCGAAATTCACCGGTTGAAATATCGCACCACGCCAGCGCAGATGTGTCTCTAACCTCGCTGAAAGCCGCCAAAAAATTATGGCGACGCGCGTCCAGCAGCGTGTCTTCGGTCAAGGTGCCGGGTGTAACAAGCCGTACCACATCGCGCGCAACAACCGATTTTGCGCCGCGCTTTTTGGCCTCGGCCGGGTTTTCCATTTGCTCGGCAATCGCCACGCGAAACCCCTTGCGGATCAGCGTTAGCAAATACCCTTCGGCGGCATGCACTGGCACTCCGCACATTGCGATATCCTCGCCCAGATGCTTGCCGCGTTTCGTCAGGGCGATATCCAGCGCCGCTGCCGCATTCACGGCATCGTCAAAAAACATTTCATAGAAATCGCCCATCCGGTAGAACAGCAGCGCCTCCCGATGCCGGGCCTTAATCTCCAGATATTGCGCCATCATTGGCGTGACGGTTTCTGTGTTCACGGTCCACCCCCCGGTTTCGCCCCGACCCTACAAAACCATGGCCCAAGGGGGAAGGGGCTTTGGCAGCGCTCTCTAAATCAGGTAGACGTTTGGCAGCGAAATAATACATCTTGAGGTTGGGCAGCTCTGCCTTCAAACTCCAAAGTCCCATGCGCAATCAGATCAGTTTCCATCAACCGCCTCAGGATCTGTTCCTGAACCCTGCCGATGACGGCGGTTTGTCTTTGCTGCGCCCCGCCGAATTTATCTGGCGCCCCGTTGAACCCGCCTTGATCCAGGGCTTTGCCGCCAGCGCTTATCCTGAAATAACCCACAAGATCGAATCCTACCTGAACGTCGTCCATCGCCACAAAACCTTTGCCAAAGCGATCGAATTCAACACCGTTCCCGTTTTGCTGGAACAAGCCTCGTTCCGCAAATCTTTCTCGCTTGCCAAAGATAAGTGCCTGCTCAGCGGTGCGTCCGGCATTCGTCTTCTGAACCGCTATTGCTGGGAAAATGAAGAGGATGATTTTGACCCTGAAGATCAACTGGTAAGCTATTTTCGGCAATGCCAGAGCCTAAATGCAACCAAAAGCATTCCCCTTTGGCAGGGCGCGCGCCCTTCAAACCTTGCCATCGCAATCGAGTGTCGCAACACCTTCAACTACTATCATTTCATCACCGAATCCCTCTCGCAACTCGCCGTTCTGGTGGAGGCGGGGTTTCAAGGCGATGTCTTTTTCCACTTTCCCAACACCCCCGACAAAACCCGCCCCTTCGTCATGGATTTCGTCACTGCCCTGTTCCCCGAACTCGCGGGCCGTGTTTTTCTGGAACGCTCTCCCAAAGATTATGATTTTGTGATCACAGCCTTTGATTTCTTTTGTGCCTACTACCAGTTTCCGCCCGAAGTCACTGGCTCGGTCACCCAGTTCGCCCCCTCTGACGCCATGTTTCGTGGCCATGATGCCTATCGCGGGTCGCAGGCGATTTTGGCGATGAACGGCTTTCACTCTGGCTTGACCGTCTTGCGGAAACGCGCGCTTCAGATGATAGAGGGCAAGGATTTCAGCTACCTACCCAAACGCTTTTTCGTTGGCCGCGATGACCGCAAAAGCCGCAAGCGCGATATGATCGGCACTGAAAAGCTGTATGAAATGCTCCAGCTTTTCGGTTTTGACTATGTGGTGTTCGAAAACCTGACCCCGCTGGAACAAATCGCGATTATGGCGAATGGGGAAATGATGGTGTCTTACCACGGCGCCGGCTTTACAAATATGCTCTTCGCCCACCCTGATGCGTACATTGTTGAGCTTGGAACCCTGCAAACCGCCATGTATCGCTGGGGTGACTTCACAAGTATCGCCCATGCCGCTGGCTGCCGCTACATCAATTTCTTTGCCGATTTCAACAAAACCGATCCCCTTACCAGCCCCACGTTTGATCTCGACGGCATCGTTCCCGTCGCGTTGTCCGATGGCGGCGTGGCCGAGGTGATGAGCTTTATTGTCTCTATTATGGGCAAATTGCCCGATCTTCCCACCGCTGATAGCGTCCATACCCTTGCCCGCCGCCTGATCGGCGTGCGCGAATATGACCGTGCCTTGCAACTGCTTGAACGCCACAGCATGTTTCTCAATGGCCATCTTGGCCTGTGCCTTGCCAAGGCCGATTGCCACAAACATCGTCAGGAATACCGGGCCGAGTTGTTCGCCCTCCACCTCGCCTATCAGGCCAACCGCGAGCGTTGGCAAACCCTGTTGCGTATCGTTTGGTGTGCCAAAAAATGCAATCAGCCGGATGTGATCACATGGGCGCTCGCTTGCCTGCGGCATGATTTCCCCAAGCGCTATGCGATCCTGACCAGAACCAATCCGTGGCTGGTGCGGCTTGAATAATTCCAGCAGCCCCCAGACTGTCTGCCGCTAACAACGTTGTGCCGCAGCACTCAGCCCCCTAATATCGTGTAAACCATTCAGGATATTGCCCATATGCCGCCCAAAAACCGTGTCACCCCCGAAGAGGCGCTTGCCTACCATCTGGAACCCAATCCCGGTAAGTATGAAATCGTCGCCACTACGCCGATGGCCACGCAGCGAGACTTGTCGCTGGCCTATTCGCCGGGTGTCGCCGTGCCGGTTCAGGCCATCGCCGATAATCCCGAAACAGCCTATGATTACACGGTCAAAGGCAACATGGTCGCTGTTATTTCCAATGGCACCGCGATCCTTGGCATGGGCAATCTCGGCGCATTGGCCTCTAAACCGGTGATGGAGGGAAAGGCCGTTCTGTTCAAGCGTTTCGCCGATGTGAACGCCATAGATATTGAGTTGGACAGCGAAGATCCGGAGGAAATTATCAAAGCCGTGGCCATGATGGGCCCTACCTTTGGCGGCATTAACCTAGAGGATATCAAGGCGCCGGAATGTTTTATCATTGAGCAGCGGCTCAAGGAAATCATGGATATCCCGGTGTTCCACGATGATCAGCACGGCACCGCCGTGATCTGCGCGGCGGGCCTGATAAACGCGCTGGAACTGTCGGGCAAAAAAATCGGTGACGTGCGAATCGTGTTGAACGGGGCAGGGGCGGCGGGAATTGCCTGTCTTGAGCTGCTCAAATCCATGGGCGCGAAACATGATAATTGCCTGATGTGCGATACCAAAGGTGTCATCTATCAAGGCCGTACCGAAGGCATGAACCAGTGGAAATCGGCCCATGCCGCCAACACGCCTTTGCGCACACTGGAACAGGCAATGAACGGCGCAGATGTATTTTTGGGCGTATCGGCCAAAGGGGCCGTGACCCCCGAAATGGTGACTAGCATGGCCGAAAACCCGGTCATATTCGCCATGGCAAACCCCGACCCCGAGATTACACCAGAAGAGGCGCACGCCGTTCGCCCCGACGCGATCGTCGCCACGGGCCGTTCGGATTATCCCAATCAGGTGAACAACGTCCTTGGTTTTCCTTATCTGTTTCGGGGCGCGCTGGATATCCACGCTCGCGCCATCAATGATGAGATGAAAATCGCCTGCGCCAAGGCGCTTGCAGCCCTAGCGCGCGAGGATGTCCCCGATGAGGTGGCAATGGCCTACGGCCGCAAGCTCAGCTTCGGCCGCGATTATATCATCCCCACGCCGTTTGATCCGCGTCTGATTTACGTGATCCCGCCAGCCGTGGCCAAGGCTGGCATGGATACAGGCGTGGCGCGCCGCCCGATTGTCGATCTGCACGCTTATGAGTTGACCCTCAAATCGCGGATGGACCCAACGGCCTCGATCTTGCAAGGCATCCACGCCCGCGCCCGCCAAGCGCAAGCCCGGATGATCTTTGCCGAAGGCGATGACCCCCGCGTCCTGCGCGCCGCCGTTGCTTACCAACGCGCGGGCCTTGGCAAGGCTATCGTTGTGGGCCGTGAGGCGGATGTGCGCGAAAAGCTGGAAACCGCAGGTCTGGGTGAGGCTGTGCGTGAGTTGGAAATCGTGAACGCCGCCAACACCCGGCATTTGGAAACCTACCGCGCGTTTCTCTATGACCGCCTGCAACGCAACGGCCACGACCGCGCCGATATTCACCGCCTCGCCGCGCGCGATCGCCATGTGTTTGCGTCTTTGATGCTGGCGCATGGCCATGGCGACGGGCTTGTCACTGGGGCCACGCGCAAATCGGCGCATGTGTTGTCGTTGATAAACCATGTGTTTGATGCCAAGGCGACCGATGGCGCCGTGGGTGTTACTGCTTTGTTGCACAAAGGCAAAATCGTGCTGATCGCCGATACGCTGGTCCATGAATGGCCCGAGCCTGAAGACCTGGCCACCATCGCCACCAAAGCCGCTGGCGTCGCGCGAAATCTGGGGCTGGAACCGCGCGTGGCCTTCGTCTCCTTCTCCACTTTCGGTTATCCGGTGTCGGAACGTGCCACCAAAATGCACCTCGCACCCAAAGTGCTGGACCGGCGCGGCGTTGATTTTGAATATGAAGGCGAGATGACCGTCGATGTCGCCCTCAACCCCGAGGCTGCGGCGCATTACCCCTTCAGCCGCCTGACTGGTCCCGCCAACATCCTCGTCGTTCCGGCCCGCCACTCTGCGTCAATCTCGGTAAAACTGATGCAAGAAATGGGCGGCGCCACCGTCATTGGCCCAATCCTGACAGGGCTAAAGCGCCCGGTTCAAATTTGCAGCACTGCGTCCACCGTGAATGATATCCTGAACATGGCCGTTTTGGCCGCCTGCAAAGTCGGCTAAACCGGACGGAAAGGGCAGTACGTCCTGCTTTTTCTGTTCCAAAATATCCCGGGGTCCGGGGCAGCGCCCCGGTCCTGCCCCATGCCAATCAGAAAAGGCACCAACATGGCGATATACACACTCGGCTCAATCAATATCGACCACGTTTACCGCGTGCCACACCTCGGCCAGCCCGGCGAAACCATCGCGGCCACCGACTATTCCAAAGGTTTGGGCGGTAAAGGTGCCAACCAATCGGTCGCTGCTGCCAAGGCCGGGGCCAAAGTGTTTCACATCGGTGCAATCGGCCGCGATGCCGCTTGGGCGCTAGAGGAACTGCGGGACTACGGCGTCGATGTCACCAACATCGCCCAAATCAACACCCCCACCGGCCACGCTATCATCCAGGTTGACCCGTCGGCCGAAAACACCATCACGCTGTTCCCCGGCGCCAATCGCCAAATCTCCGACGCCCATGTCACCCGTGCCCTCGCCTCGGCCCGCCCCGGCGACATTTTTCTCGCCCAAAACGAAACCTCCGCCCAATCCGCCTCGGTCCGCCTTGCCGCCGACATGGGCCTGCGCGTGCTCTACACCCCAGCGCCGTTCGAACTCGCCCCACTCCAAGATGCAATCCCCTTCGCCACCCTCCTCATGATGAACAAAGGCGAAGCAGTTGAGATGGTCGCAGCCCTCGGCGCGCTTCCATCCTGTGACGTTATTATCACCAAAGGCCGCGATGGCGCCGAATGGCACAGCCCGGGGAAAACTACGCTCACCCTCCCGTCTTTCCCCGTCACCCCGGTTGATACCACAGGTGCCGGCGATTGCTTTGCAGGCACCATCGCCGCCGCTCTTGACGCAGGGCTTCCGCCTGAACAGGCGCTAAAACGTGCCACCGCCGCCGCCGCACTTCAGGTCACCCGCCCCGGTGCCGCAAGTGCCATGCCAAACGCGGCCCAGGTTGATGCCTTCCTCGAAACCGCCCCTTAATGCGCAAAGGCCGCGGCCTTGCCCCAAAGCTGCTTCACCCGCGCATCCCGACCGCACGCTTTACGGTAAAACTTATACGCCTCTGATTGCGACTTCGGCCCGCGCCGCGTAATCACAATATTGCTGCCCTTGTAGTAATCCTGATGATACTCTTCAGCCTTGTAAAACGGCCCCGCCGCAATCACCGGCGTCACAATCCGCCGCCGCAATTCCGCCTCCGCCCGCGCCTTTTCCGCCTCGGCCACCGCCGCTTGGCCCGCATTCAACGGAAATACCGCAGTCCGATAGCTGTCTCCCCGGTCACAAAACTGCCCCCCCGCATCCGTCGGGTCTACCGACCGGAAAAACATATCGATAATCTTGGCATAGCTTACTTTCGCCGGGTCAAACGCAATCTCCACCGCCTCATAATGCCCGGTCCCACCTGCGCCCACTTTCTTATAGGTCGGGTTGGCCGTCGTCCCGCCGGTATAGCCCGACACAACCGATTTCACCCCCGGCACAGATTCGAAATCCGACTCCACGCACCAAAAGCACCCACCGGCCACAATCGCCTTCTCCGTCGCCGCCTGCGCCCCGCCTGCCGCCAAAACCAGTGCCACCAAAACCCATTTCATCATAACCAATCCTCCATTTTACCCATGCTTGCCCCGTACCCCGCGGGCAATGCAAATCAACAATCCCGTTGTCACGGCAAGGTGATGCCCCTAACCTTTCGCCAAAACAGGGGGCCATATGACCGACCACATCACCTCCCACGCAGCCGAGGAAGACGCGCGGAATGAACACATTCTCATCTGGCTCAACGGCAAACTCCTGCCAAAAGCCCAAACCCTGGTCTCGGTCTAGGACTCAGGTTTCATGCTCGGCGATGGCGTATGGGAGGGGTTGCGCCTCTACAACGGCACGTGGTCCTTTGCCGATGAACACCTCGATCGGCTGTTTGAGGCGGCAAAAGCCATCGACCTTGATATGCGCATGACCCGCGATCAAATCATGACCGCGCTAACGGGTACCCAAGCCGCCAACAAAATGACCACCGATGCCCATGCCCGCCTGATGGTCACGCGCGGCGTCAAAACCCGGCCCTTTCAACACCCCAGCCTGTCGCGCCAAGGGCCAACCATCACCATCATCATGGAACATTCACGCCCCAAAATTCCGCGCCCGATCCGCCTTGCCACGGTCCCCCACCTGCGCGGCTTGCCAATGACCCAAGACCCGAAACTCAACTGCATCCTCGCCTGCATCGCCGCCGAAAAGGCCGGCGCGGATGAGGCGCTGATGTTAGACCTCCACGGTTTCGTAAACACCACCAAC
>CBDTUV010000004.1:0-27189 GCA_965363575.1 uncultured Pseudorhodobacter sp.
GGGCGGATGACCGATCACCGCATCAACCTGACGCTCTATTCTTTGGGGCAGATCATGGGCGGTGATCTGGACCCGGTGATCGACGCGCTGATTTCAGACGATCAGGCGCGCAAGCTGGCCGAGATGCAATGACCACGCTGTTGGACGCGCGGCGCGGTGCCGTGGCGCAGTTGCGCGCGGCGGGTGTGCCTGACCCGGTGCAGGATGCGGCGGTGTTGTTGGCGTTTGTGTTAGGGATTGCGCGGGCGGACCTGGCGTTGCTGCCTGCGCAAACCGCGCTGACTGCGACGCAGGCCGATGCTTTGGCCGCCGCTGTAAGCGCGCGGGCGTCACGGCGGCCCGTATCGCATATCACAGGCCAGCGTTTGTTTTGGGGGCGCAGCTTTGCGGTGACGCCTGATGTGCTGGACCCGCGCCCTGACACCGAAGCGTTGGTCGCGGCGGCTTTGGCGGAGCCTTTTACATCGGTATTGGATCTTGGCACGGGGTCAGGTTGCATTTTGCTGACCTTGCTTGCGGAACGACCCGGCGCGCGGGGCGTGGGTGTTGATCTGTCAGAGGCGGCCTTGAACGTAGCGCGGCACAATGCGCAAGCTTTGGGCGTGCGGGCGGATTTTGCGTGTGGCAGTTGGTTTGACCCGGTCCAAGGGCAGTTTGATCTGATCGTGTCGAACCCGCCCTATATCACCGCCGATGAGATGACGCAGTTATCGCCCGAGGTCTTGGCCGAGCCGCATTTGGCACTGACCCCCGGCGCTGATGGGCTTGCGGCGTACCGCGCGATTTGCGCGCAAGCGCCGGGGTTTTTAACCAATGCCGGGCGCTTGATGGTCGAAATTGGTGCGACCCAAGGTCCGGCTGTGGTGGCCCTTTTCACCGCCGCAGGCTTTGCTGATGTGCAGATTCTACCCGATCTAGACGGGCGCGACCGCGTGGTGTCGGGGCGGGCTTTAGCGGTTCAAACCGCCTAACTCTGCCGATTTCGGCCTTTATGTGCCAGTTTTACGGGGATAACTTCGCCAAGTGCGAGTTTTCTCTTGTCTCGACCCCGATCCCGTGGTTACACCTAACTTGTGACAGGGGCTTGCTCCGGGGCAACCCGGTTCTCATCCCCGCATGCAATGCCAAACATGCCTGATGCGCCCGGAGATGGGCAAGACGCGTCTTTCCAGACCGCCGGCGCATAGACAAACCCAGATAGATCTGGATCAAAGGACAAGATGAGATCTTCCAAGTCCCGCTCGCGTTCGAAATCGAACCGCCCGCGCACCCTCGGCAACATCACCAACCGCGTCTTCGACAGCTCCGGCCCCGAAGGCAAAGTGCGTGGTACGCCGCAGCAAATTATAGACAAATATAACCAACTGTCGCGTGATGCGCAGCTGTCGAATGATCGGGTGAATGCCGAGAATTTTCTGCAGCATGCCGAGCATTATACGCGGATGCTGGGTGAGGCGATGCGCGAGATGCAGGTCGAACAAGACCAGCGCCGCCAGCAAGAAAGCCAAAACCAGCAGAACCAGCAGAACCAGCAGCGCGATTACCAGCAGCGCGATCGTCAGCAGGATCGGTCACAAGATCGGTCCAATGACAGAGGCGATAACCAGCAGCCAGATGTGCGCGATGATCGGTCGGATGCCTCACGTGAGGACAATCGGCGGGATGAGCAGCAGCGCGATGATAATCGGCGTGATGATAGCCGCCGTGATGAACCGCGGCGTGATGAAAGCCGTCGCGAAGAACCGCGCCGTGATGATCGGCGTGAGCGTACTGCGCGGTCGGATGATGCCGTGGTGGGGAATGACGCCGTTGTAAGTGACAACGATACCGGCTTGGTTGAGACCCCCGAAAAACGCCGCCCACCACGCCATCGGCAAGCACGCAATAAGCCCCAAGTAGCGGCAGGCGACCAGCAGCCACAGCCCCAGCCAGACGCGGCAGCGACAGGCGACAGCCCGGCCGCTGCGCCACACGCTGCGCCACAGGGCGAGAAAGCTGCGCGCAAGCCGCGTGGCCCGCGTAAGCCAAAGCCAGAGGGTGGGGCCAAGCCAGACGGCGGTCCAGACCAGGCGGGGACTGAAGCTGCAGAATAAGATTGCTGCGTAAGGCTGTCGATTAGGGCCGCGAAAGAAATGCAGAAAAGCCGGGGCAGTTGCACCCGGCTTTTTTATGCGCGCATGCGGTGTTTGGTTTAGGGGAACCCGCGAGACAACGCGCAGAATTTCTCAAGCGAGATTTCTTCGGCGCGCGCGGTTGGGGGGATGCCCACGGCTTCAAGCCGCGCCTCTATATCGGGACCGATGGCCTTGAGGCTGGAGCGCAGCATTTTGCGACGCTGGTTGAAGGCCATCGCGGTCAGGCGTTGCAGCATGACCGGATTGGCCGGAAAGCGGGGCTGGTCCAGCCGGGTAAAATGCACCACGGCGGAATGGACCTTTGGGGCAGGGCTAAACGCCTCGGGCGGCAGGGTCAGCACAATTTTGGGATCGGTGCGCCATTGGGCCAACAGGGCCAAGCGGCCATAGGCCTTGTCGCCGGGTTTGGCCACGATCCGTTGGGCCACCTCTTTTTGGAACATCAAGGTCAGGCTGGTCCAAAACGGGGGCCACTGGTCGGGCGAAAGCCAGCGGATCAGCAGTTCGGTGCCGATATTATAGGGCAGGTTGGCGATCACCCGTATGGGCGGGGTCAGATGCGCCGAAATATCCAAGCCCAAGGCATCGGCATTTATTACCTCTAGCCTGCCGGGATAGGCCGCGCCGATTTCGGCCAAGGCGGGCATGCAGCGGGCATCTTTTTCCACCGCCAGCACGCGGCGCGCGCCTTCGGCCAGCAGGCCGCGCGTTAGGCCGCCGGGGCCGGGGCCAACCTCTAGCACATCGCATTGCGTCAAATCGCCAGCTGACCGCGCGATTTTTGAGGTCAGGTTCAGATCCAGCAGAAAGTTCTGCCCCAGTTGCTTTTTGGCGACCAGATCATGGGTGCGGATCACGGATGCAAGGCTGGGTAGCCCGTCTATTGCGGCCATTAGACTGCCCCTTTTGGTGCAGCGCTGTCACGCGCGCGTGCCATGTCTTGGGCCATGCGCAAGGCGGCGATCAGGCTGGTGGGGTCGGCGATGCCACGGCCCGCAATGTCAAAGGCAGTACCGTGATCGGGCGAGGTGCGTACGAAGGGCAGGCCGAGTGTCAGGTTCACGCCGCCCGCGAAATCAATGGTTTTGATCGGGATCAAGGCTTGGTCATGGTACATGCACACCGCCACGTCATAGCGCGCGCGGGCCGCGGCATGAAACATCGTATCGGCGGGCAAGGGGCCTGCGATCTGCATCCCCTCACGGCGAAGCTGGTCCAGAACTGGAGTGATCAGGGACATATCCTCATGCCCCATAGCGCCGCCTTCGCCTGCATGGGGGTTCAGGCCTGCAACGGCGATGCGGGGCGTGGTTAGGCCAAAGTCGCGGATCAGGCCTGCATGGGTGATGCGGATCGTATCACGCAGCGCGGCGGCGGTCAGGGCTTGCGGCACCTCGGCCAGTGGGATGTGGATGGTCACGGGGACCACGCGCAGCTCGGGGCAGGCCAGCATCATCACCACACGGTCCACGCCGCCAAGCGCTGCCAGATATTCGGTATGGCCGGGAAAGGCAAAGCCTGCACCATCCTTGAGCGCCTTTTTATGGATGGGGGCGGTGCAGATGGCCGAGGCGTCACCAGCCTGCACCAAGGCCACCGCGCGGGCAATGACGGCGATCACATCGGCGGCATGCGCGGGGTTTGCGGTGCCGGGGGTCGCCGGGCCAGTGAAAGGGTGGTTTAGGACAGGCAAGAATTCTGCATCCACGCTTGCGGCCTGTGCGGGGTGGTCAACCAGCTGAAAGGCGCAGCCTTGTGGCAAATGGCGCGGGTCACCAATCCAAAAGAACGGCAGGCTGGCACCAAGCGCTTTGCGGGCATGGGCGGCAATTTCTGGGCCAATGCCCGCCGGTTCGCCGCAGGTCAGCGCGACGGGCTGGATCGCCAGAGGCTGCGCCATGTCTTAGGGTTCGCGGATGATGGCGTCAAAGCGCAGCTCTTCCAGCAGGCTTTGTGCCTTGGCACCCAAGCGTTCGTTCAACAAACGCTCACGCACCACTTCGCGGGTGGTTGCATCTTCGGGCACCGGATCGCGGGCGCAGAGCATCACAAATACATGGGCCGCACCGCTGGGGAAATCGGTGCTTTCGCCCGGATCAAGCGAGGCCAAGGCGCGGCCCAGATTGGCGGGCAAGGTCGAGGCAGGCTTGGTTTCGCGGATCAGCCGGTCTGCGGGTTGGCCTTTGGCAACACCATAAAGGTCGTTGCAGGTATCAATTTTGGCGCGCAAAGCGGCGGCATCGGCAGCACCTGTGGCTGCAGGCAAGGTGTATTGCGCATAGTCAATATTGACCGCGCCCACGCCCGTACCCGCCGATTTTTCAATCGCGCGCAGTTGGAAAAGCCCAATGGCCCCCCCGAGATTGACAGGCTGCGACACCTCGCCCGGTGCGAGGGCAAGGATGACGGGTGCGATGGCGGCGGGTAGGTTTGCCAGCGGCATCCATTCCAACCGGCCCCCACGCGTGGCTGTCGCAGAGGCTGAGTTTCGGCGTGCCAGATTGGCAAAGCTGCCTTCAGAGGTGACTTGTTCACGGATTTGTTTGACCCGTGCAAGGGCGGCTTGTTCTTGGCCGGGGCCGGCAGGAATAACCAGTTCCGAAACAAGGACACGCACGCCTGCGGTGCCGTCGCCTTTGGCAAGCGCGCGGTCAACTTCTGCGTCCGAAATCGCGATGCGACCTGCATAGGTGGCGCGGACCACTTCGCGCCAGACCAAGCCGGCCTCAACAAAGTCGCGGAAGCTTTCGGCGGATACGCCGCCTTGCGCCAAGGCTGCGACAAATTGTTCGGCGTTCAGGTTGGCGCGGCTTGCAAATTCTTCCATGCCGGCCTTGATTTGGTCGGGGGTGGCGGTGATTTTCATCGCTTTGGCCGCCGACATGCGCAAGCGATCCTCAATCAGGGCCTTGACCGATTCTTTCTCAAGGTCGCCGGGGCTTTGGAACAGGCGCAGCATTTGGATGCGCTGTTGCACCTCAAATTCCGTGATCGCGCGGTCATTCACATAGACACGTGGCGCAAACAGGTTTTGGGCTTGGATCGGGGCGGCACCCAGTACAAGGGTGGCCAGTGCGATAATGAGGGCAAGGGCGCGGATCATCGTTATCTTCTCTCGGCAAGGAGCTTTCGGCCTTTCGGCGGCGATCTATTGTGACTGTGGTACTCTGCAGGTTGGGGTCATGGCAACACCTTAACCGCTACATGCGGCGGCTGGACCGCGTTTGCCTTTGCCACCAAAGCCCAAAAGATCGACGGAAAGGCCAAATGTGGTGGTGGGCTTGACGCTGGTCGAAGAGGTGAAGCGGCGATCCAGCGACATGTCGAGTTTTAGGCATTCATTGCGAAAGGCGAGATTGAGGCCAGCGGAGGCCGCGCGATTGGCGACAAAGTCATAGCGGGTGTTCGCGGCTGCGGCCCAGCTTGGGGTCAGGTTATAGCGCCCGTCCAAGGTCAGTTCCGAAACGGCATCGGTGCGGCTTTCGGCGGGGTCTGCCAAAAGCCGGACATAGGACGAGGAAATGCCATAGTCATTTTGTTCCAGAGCCAAGCGCATTTCGCCTTTGGTCAGCTTGAAGCGGTTGTCAAAGACCAGACGGTTGGTCAGGGAAACGCTGTCAGCGACCGACAGCTGGATGGCTGCCAGCCAATCCGAGGACTTGCCTTGCAGCCCCGAGGAGCCACTGAATTGGCCAGTGTTTGAGGTGCGGTAGACGCGTCCCAGTGTGACCCCCAAGGCCCAGCCTGCCGGATCATATCGGGTATAGCCGATCCCTAGATTGGCATAGGGCCCTTGTTCAATGGCATCTGCACCGGGAAACCGGTTCATCGAAAACAAATTGCCTTCGTCAAATTCGATCAAGGCGCTGTCTTCATTGGGGATGTTGCTGCTATTTTGGCGTGCCCAAACCAGTTGAGCCACAGGTTCGATCACATGGCTGACGCCATTTTGGTCTGCACGCACCAGCGGCCAGCGCAGCTCTACCCCTGCGCCTGCGGCACCGCGAAAGCTGTTGCCAGCAAAGGCGGTGTCTTGGCGGATACGGTATAAATCACCGTTGAGCTCGGTCATTGTGGCCGCCAGAAAACCACCCGGCAGCACCCAATTGCGCCGCCAATCGGCCAAGACCGACAGACGCGCCAGATCACGGCCATCGCTTATGCCGTCAGCGTCGCTATCGGCAGGATTGGTTGATCTGCGGTAGTCACTATGTGTTTGCAGTCTGAACCCGCCTTCGCCACCAATCAGCCCGGGCGAAAAGCGACGCTGATAGGTCAAATCGGTCACGATAGAGGGCAAGGTATTTGCCACCGTACCATCGCGCAGTGAGCGATAGTTTATCAGGGCCGCCGAAATATATTCGTTGCGGCGCGTGCGCGCTATGTCGATGCGGCTGTCGAGCCGGTCAGCGCCGGAAATGCCGTATTGAAGCAGATAGGCTTTGTCTGACACAGCGATCCCGCTATAGGACAGAATGAAATCATTGCGCAGGTTGAATGCCCCTGTGCTTGTCAAATAACCGCGACCGCCCCCCGGCAAAAGCTGATCGCTGGACGCTGCGCCGGTAATTTCGATTTGACCGGTTTGGAAAGCCTGCCGGTAGCGCAGTTCCAGTGTGCGGGCATTCTTGCTGGAAATATAAGGCGTTACAGTCAGATCCTTGTCATCGTTTATCCTGATGAAATAGGGGATTTTGACCCCAAAACCAAGATCGCTGGTGGTTCTGATGGACGGTGCCAAAAAACCTGTTTGGCGCTTTAGCGTAGGATCAGGAATGCGCAGGCGTGGGATCCAAAAAATCGGTACGCCAGCCACCCGAAAACTGGCGTTGTCGAAATAGATCTGACGCTCTTGTTGATCATGCACCACACGCGACGCGCGAATTTCCCACAAAGGGGTTGGGTTATTCGCGCAGACCTTGCACGAAGACACCACGGAATTGGACAGGCTGGTATAGCGCCCACCAATGCGCATCATCTCGGACGAGGCAAGTTGCAATTGCTGGTCAAGCACCAGCCGCGCGCTTTGCAAGATACCGTTGGACAAATCGGACGAGAGTTCGGCCTGATCGGCAAGCACGATGGTGCCTGCATCATCGGTCAGAACGATGGGGCCTGTGATGGTCAACAAGTCTGCCCCACGATCATAGGTGATCTGCGACGCTTTGAGGCGTACTCCGTCTTGAAACACCTCTACATTGCCTTGGGCGACCAGCGTGTCATTGCCTGCAATTGCCACCCGGTCAGCGACCAAAGACGCAAGATCCTGGGCGCGCAAGGGGGCGGACCACAACAACAAGATACAAAGTAAGTGCAAGACAAGACGCATCAGCCGTCCTCCAAATGCAATAGAAGCCCTAGGGACAACAGAATGGCAGCAATAGGCGGTGACCATGCTGCAATGTAAATCGGAATTTGGCCGTTTTCACCCAAAACTTGCGCAAAGTTGCGCAAAAAGAAGATGGCAAAGCCGCCTGCCAGTGCCAGCAAGACACGTTGCCCGGTTTGGCCAAAGCGCGCGTGGCGCATGGTGAACCCGGCGGCGACCAACACCATTGCCGCCAAAAGCAACGGCAGGGCCATTTCCATTTGCAACCAAACGCGGTGCGAGCGGGCGGAAAAACCGGCCAGTTCCAGCGTTTTGATATAGCTTGGCAGCGCCCAGATTGAGATGGCCGAAGGGTCGCCAAAACTGTCACGAATCCCATCGCGGGTCAGATCCGAGGCAAGGCTGGCGGTGGGTTTCACCTCGGCTGCGACCTCGGGGTTGGGCGCGTTCAAATCCCAGTATTTGGCATTGGTCAGCGCCCATGCGCCCGGTTCTAGAACGGCTTCTTCGGCCTCTATCCGTTTGACGGGAAGACCGGTGGCATCATAAATCAAAAAGGTCACGCCAAAGAGATGGGTGCCTTCGGAATCGGCGCGCACGGCATTGATAACGGTTTGCCCATCGGCGGCACCTTGGCGTAGCCACAGCCCGTTCTCGCTGATCGACAATACGCTTTCCGCGCCACTGGCTTGATGAGCATAAAGGGATTCGTACTCTTTGGAGGTGGCGGCGACCAAGGGATTCAACACCCCCACGGCAAATGCACCCAAGACCAAAGCCGCACCAACCGGCGCCATCAAGAACCGTATGCCAGAGCGACCGGCGGCGCGGACCACAACCAATTCGCTGCTTTTGGCCAGTGCCAAAAACAGTGCGATTGCGGCAAGCACAAAGATCAGCGGCAAAATGCGATAAAGGTTGGCAGGCACGTTCAGTAAGGCCAAGGTCGCCGCATCGGGCAACGAAATATCCTGGCCGGAAAAGCGGCGGAGGTGTTCGACCATATCTGTCAGCATCAAAATGCCGAAAAATACAAAGAATACCTGCGAGACGACTTTGAAAAAACGCATGACGAAATAAATGCTAAGGGTCATGCGGCGGCCCCTTCAAGACTGCGTGGGCCGGGACCAGCGTTGTGACGGCGGCGTGGGCGTTGGGCCACCCACAGCATGACAAGGGCCACAACAATCCCGATGGTTGGCGCGATATAGACCAGGACCCAGCCGTAGCCTGCGGTCAGCGAGGCCGCAAACCCTGCATTATTGATCATCTGAATGACAATCAGCAAAACGATCGCCCCAAGGATTTGCCGCCACAGGCCAAAGCGGCTGAACGCGCCCAAAAGCAAGGTGGAAAAGCCAATAAGGGCGGTTGCAAGCGCCAAAAATGGCTGGGCGATGCGGGCATGGCCGTCGGCCAACAAAGCCGCGCGGCTTCGCCCGACCTCGTCCGTCAAGGCAGTGGTTGGGAACAACAGTTCAAGGGTTGAAAGCTCATCCAGCGTTCGCCTTGTCCGTGCATCGGCGGTCAAAAATCCGCCCAAATCATAAGTGAAATCAGCAAAATGGATGACTGAGAGGCGTTTTTTGGCGGGGTCGTAGGTTTGGCTCATCCCATCGAACATGATCAGCTTGGGTTCGGTATCGCCGCGCACAAGCAGCCCACGCCGTGCGGTATAGGTTGTGGGCGAGGCGGGGTTGCGGTTGTCGGTCAGGAACACATCTTGCAACTCGCCGCGATCGCTGATGTCGCGGATGTAAAAGGTGATGCCGCGGGACGGGTGCATGAACTTGCCATCAACCAGCAAGCCTGCCGTGACGTTGGCGCTGATTTCAGCGGTGCGGTCGGCCAGCGCGTTCCGGCTGGCAGGCACAATGACGCTATAGAGCACCAAAAGCATCACTGTGACCGTAAGACCAAAATACATCACCGGGCGCGCCAACCGAAAGGCCGAAAACCCGGTGGCCTGCATCACCACCAATTCGCCGTCTTGGGTCAGCCGATTGGTGGTATAGACGGCAGCGGCAAACGCCGAAACCGGCAAGACGATGCGGATGACATTTGGTAAGGTCAAAAGCGATATTTCCAGAAAAACCAGCGCGGATTGGCCGTCCCCGATGATCCGGTCAAACAGGCCAACTGCGCGGTTAACCCAGTAAATCAATACCAGTACTAGTGAGAAAAACCCAAAAAGCGCAAGAAATTGCGACAGTAAATATCTGTCGAATCTGGACACGCGCTGTTTCTCCTCACCCCAACCTTGGTTGACAGTAACGGATTTCCGCGCGGGATAAAACTTATATCTGGGTTTTTTGGGCCTTGGATTGGGCGAAAACAGGCCCAAAATCACATCTTTGGTTGGGTCTGGTAAACCGGATGGGCTGGGGCTAGGATTTGACGGATACTGCGGTGCGGCGATGCTATGGCCTGCCCGCGGACCCCAAACAGCGGAATGACCCAAAATGACAAACCCTTTGCCCATTCAGTTTCTGGAAACCGATCTTGACGCGATTGCCGCGTTTAACGGGCGCATCGCCTTGTTGACAGCGCCCGACGACGACGTGGCGCGCAGCCCGGCGGCACGGCGGTTGAACCGGATCACAAAGGGGGCATTGAACCGGTTTTTGGCCTCGGACGCCTGGGGCAAGGTAAAGCCGGGTGAGGCTGCGGATTTGGCGTGGCCTGCAGGGTTGGCGGCCGAGGCGTTGCAGATTGTCAAAGCCGGGCCGCGCGCCGATGTGGCAACCGCGCGCAAGGCGGGGGCGGCGATTGGCAAGTCTGTGGGAAAGTCCGGGGTTTTGGTTTTGGCAGGGTCGATGACGCGCGCGGCGGATGTGTCCTTTGGGCTGGCTATGCGCGCCTATGATTTTGAGCCGCATAAAACCGGCGAGCCAACCGCGCGCGGCACCGTGAAAATGATGGTCAAAAACCCAAAGGCTGTGGCGCTGGCCGCAGAACCCATGGCAGCGGTGGCCGAGGGTGTATTTTTCACCCGTGATTTGGTGAATGAGCCTGCGAATGTGCTGACCACCTTTGATTTCGCAGCCCGGCTTGCTGCGATGCAAGAACTGGGGTTGGAGGTCGAGATTCTGGAAGAGGACGAACTGACCAAGCTGGGCATGGGCGCGCTTTTGGGCGTGGGGCAAGGGTCGGAAAGCCCGTCCAAGGTTGTTGTGATGCAGTGGAATGGCGGCGGTAAAGACGCGCCTTTTGCGCTGGTTGGCAAGGGTGTGGTGTTTGATACCGGCGGCATTTCCATCAAGCCTGCGGGCGGCATGGAAGAGATGACGATGGATATGGGCGGCGCTGGCGTTGTGTCTGGCGTGATGCGCACGCTTGCGCTGCGCCGGGCCAAGGCGAATGTGGTTGGCATTGTGGGCTTGGTTGAAAACATGCCCGATGGCCGCGCGCAACGGCCCGGTGATGTGGTCAAATCCATGAAGGGCGACACGATTGAGGTGATTAACACCGATGCCGAGGGGCGTTTGGTTTTGGCCGATATCATGTGGTATGTGCAAGAACGGTTTAAGCCCGTGGGGATGATCAATTTGGCCACGCTGACCGGGGCGATTATCGTGGCCTTGGGTCATGAAAACACAGGCGTTTTTTCCAATGATGATGCATTGTGTGATGCGTTTTTGAAAGCGTGCAAAGCGGAAGGCGAAGGCGCGTGGCGCATGCCGATGGGTGAGGCCTATGACGCCAAGCTGAAGTCGCGGATTGCCGATATGATGAACGTGGGCGGGCGTGATGGCGGTGCGATTACGGCGGCGCAATTCCTGAAACGCTTTGTCAAAGACGGGATGCCGTGGTGCCATTTGGACATTGCCGGGACCGCCTTGGTTAAATCGGACACCACCCTTGCGCCCAAGGGGGCGACGGGTTGGGGGGTCATGGCGCTGGACCGGATGATCCGCGACAAGTTTGAAGGCTGATCCGGTGGGCGTGGCGATGTTCTATCACCTGACCGCATCAAGCGCAGTGGATACCGCGCGAACCTTGCTTGCGCGGTCGTTGCAGGCCGGGTGGCGGGTGATGGTGCGCGGATCGGATGCCGTAGGGCTTGATGCGTTGGATCAGGCTTTGTGGCAAGGGCCAGAGGATGCGTTTTTGCCGCATGGGATTGCAGGTGGGCCGCATGATGCCCGCCAACCCATTTTGCTGGGGTTGGGGCAAATGGACGATAACATCCAAGCGCTTATGGCCGTGGATGGCGCGTTGGTTGCGCCTGACGAGGTGGGCGCGCTGGAGCGGGTGTTTATCTTGTTTGATGGGCGCGATGAGGCGGAAGTGATTGCCGCGCGTGGCCAGTGGAAGGCGCTGACCGGGGCCGGGGTTGCGGCGCAATACTGGTCTGAGGAAAGCGGACGCTGGGAAAAAAAGGCGGGCTGACCCCTTTAGGTTCAGGCGAGGTGTTCAGGCGGGGCGGCTGATCGATTGTGCACCGTATGATGCCTTGATCAGGGCCGCCCCGCTTGGGCAATTACAGATAAAATTGGCCTGCAAAAATGCGGCGGATTTCGTCAGTGCGGCTGGTGCCGCGGGCGGCAAGCTGTGCATCGGTCTGCGCGTTCAGCGCTTTGACAGCGGTCATCTTTGGATGAGCCTCGGCGATGCGGACCATCACGTTCCAAAACGCGACGAAAGGGCGCGCGGCAAGGCTGGACAGCAAGAGAACGGGTTTGGTTTCGGTGATATAGGCCATGGGAAACTCCTTAATTTGGTCAGTTTATCTTCCCTATCGGCAATATATCCTTTTGGGTCTGAGGGTTAAACCGATGTTCCAGTATTGCCGCAATGCAGCAAACGCATAGCTCAAGCGGTTAGCCTTTAATCTGCAACAGATTGAAGGCTAACCAAGACAAGCATGGAAGCGATACTGTTTTGCTAGGGCGTGGACCCATGCAAGTGCCGGAGCAACGCCCGCGATGGGCGCTTGCTCCGGAATTACCTTTTGAAACCTAGGCTGAAACTTGTTCGCGCAGAATGGCGGCGGTCATCGAAATCATCAGGTAGATCCCGCAAAAGATCAGGGCTGCGACCAAGGTGCTTTCAAAGGCGCGGGGGTAGCTTGCCTCATCCGGGGGGATGGGTTTGACCGACAGCGACAGATAGCGGGTTTGGCGATTGGCCTCGGCGCGCGCGGTTTCCATGGATTGGATCGCTTGGGCCAACATCAGTTGGCGGGTCTGCACATCGGCTTGGGCCACCAGCAATTCGCTTTGCACCTGCGGTAAGGATTCAGCGCCATCCGAGCCTTCGGTAAGTTTGGCCCGCAAGTTTGCAATTTCGGATTCCAACGCCCCGATGCGGCGTTCCAGCGGTTCCACCCGCGCAGCATTTGGCCGGGAGTTTGATTTCATTTGCTGCATAGACAAACGGTCTTGCGACAAAAGGGTTTCCAATTGGCCGATTTGGGCGGTGATCAAAGACACCTCTACCTCGGATGAAACGACTTTGAACTTCTCTTGCAATTCCACCACGCGGCGCTGCGAGACAAGCATCTTGGCCTCGGCATCCACAAAGCCTTCGCGCGCGCCTTTCATCTGATCTTCGCGTAGGCGTTGGGTCAGACGATCGACCTGTTCTTCGGCATAGCCAATCAAAGCCTCGGCAAATTCGACCGATTTTGCCGATGAAGTCGCGATCACCTCCATCTTGATCAGACCTTCGGTCGGGTCATAAGAAATCTGAAAGTTGCGCTGATAAACTTTATAGGCGGCCTCTAGCGTGGCATCGGGTTCCAGCCTTTGGATCGGGTCTATAGCGGGGTCGCTGTAATGGGCGCGAAATTCGTGATCTTCATCCAGCCGCAGCATCGCCTCGCGCGATTGTAGATAGCCTTGGACGGCAATACTGTCTTGCGATGTGGCCAAGGGCGAGCCTTGCAACAAACCGCCAAGACCGCTCCCCCCGACGGCAGTGGGGTTTTGCGATTGCTGGATCACAAATTCGGTTTTGGTCGCGTAAAGCGGGGTTGCGACCATGTAATAATACCAACCCGTCATGATCGTGGGCAGCAGCACAAAGAACACCAGCCGCATGGTCAGCAAAATAGATTTACGGCGCCGACGCTTCATCAGATCTGCCTGAATCTTCATGATATCAGCGACATGGTTCACTTCGGCCCGCGCCTCGGTGGACGGAACCTTGATCGGGTTGATGGTTTGGGGCAGTTGGACCCCATCGCCGGCAGGCAATTTGGCCAAGGCACGCGTTGCGTCGGATTGGATCGGTTTGCCGCCTGCGGTGACCAGATCAAGCATCGAGGTGCGCTGGAACGGGTCCACGCCTGCGGCGCGCAACAGGCGCACGGCATCAAAATCAGAGGTCGCGGGCAAGCCGTGCTTTTGGGCCAGCTTGCGGGCCATGCGCAATTGGCGGCCTGTCAGCCCTTCGTGCCGGATTTTCTCCATCGTCTCGTGGGTCGCGACCTCAGCCGGGGCAGGATTGTTGGCGGGCGTGGCGGTGGGAAATTTGCCTGAACCAAACCCATCGTCATGGTTGTCAAACAAGCCTTGATCGCCTTGCACAGCGGCGGGCGCGGGTGCAGCCGGTGAAATTTCCGGGCGACGGGTGCGGAACCGCTTAGCTGTGAGCTTCATAGTCATACAGACGTTTCGCTTCTTCTAGGGTGTCGAACATATAAAGCTGTCCATTGCGCAGAACGGCGGCCGAACGGCAGAATTTTTCCAGCGTCGCGGCCTGATGGGACACAACGATGATCGTGGCATTTTCCAGCCGTTGGCGCAAAATTGCCCCGGCCTTGTTGTTGAACTCCACATCCCCGGATGAGGGCATGCCTTCGTCTATCAGGTAAAAGTCGAATTCCAAGGCCAGCATCAACGCAAAAGAGAAGCGTGACCGCATGCCCGAGGAATAGGTGCCAACCGGCATGTCAAAATACTCTTTGATATCTGTCAGCCAGCGACAAAAGCTTTCCATGTAGTCAGGATCAAGCCCGTAAAGCCGCGCAATAAAGCGGGCGTTTTCGGTGCCAGTGTGTTTGTTGGTCACCCCGCCCATGAAACCAAGCGGAAACGAGATGCGTGAGGTGCGGATAATTTCACCCTCATCCGGCTTTTCCAGACCTGCCATCATGTTGATAATGGTGGTTTTCCCTGTGCCATTGGGCGCAAGGATGCCAAGGGAATTGCCTTTTTGGACACGAAAAGAGGCCCGGTCAAGGATCACCTTGCGGGTCTTACCCGTCCAAAAGGACTTGCTCACATTTTCAAACGCGATCATTGATCTGCTTTCAAGCCGCCTCTTGTTCCCGGTTTGGTCCAGGATACGGTCGTATTATTAGCGTGGTCGCACCATCGGCTTTCGCCATGGCTACCACAAGGTTTATGCCAACATTTTGTCAGTAGTATGTCGAATCCCATTGGATACGGCAAGGTTATTGGCGGGCAGGTTTTCCCCCTTGGCGTTTTAGCGGTACGGCTGTTTGTGACAACAATACCAAAACCGGCCCTGCAAGCACGCTTAGCCCTAGCCCAAGGCGCGCGGCCTCTTGCATCGCGCCACCGGGCAATGCGGTTTCAAGCGCGATCAAAGGCATGATGAAACCAATCGCCATAAGCCCGGCAATATAACAGGTTTCGCGCATCGACAGGCGGTTGGGCATGGGTTGCCCCACGACTTTCAGCACCAGCACCGCGGCCATCACGCCCAAAGGTTTGCCCAGCCACAACGCCCCCAGCATGATCCAGGTCGTGGGCGCAAAGGCGGCAAGATCCATGCCGCCCCGCGTCAGGCCGAACAAGAACAGGATCACGGTGACCGGAGCGGTCAGAAAATGTGACACACGGTTCAGCGGGTCGGTCAAAAATCCTTCAGCCTCGGCAAACAGGCCAAAGCTGCGGTCGCTGTGCATAAGCACCGGCAGCAACGGCAAAAACGCAAGGCTGGGCGGCAGGCCAGAGGCGGACATGCCGATCCAGCACAAAAAGCCAAGGATCAGCCAGGGCCAAAGCTGCCCGGCGCGTTGGCGGTCACGCTCGGTCGCTTTGGGGTTTTGCAAAGGCCGGGTCAGTTTGAAATAGCCAAAGGCGACAGCGCCAAGGGGCAAGATCAGCCACAGCTCGCGGAATTTGTAGTTGATGGGGGCGGCGACGCCGCCAATCACCAGCCCCAAAATGCCATCCATGATACACATAAACAGCAAGACTTGCAGCGCCGGGTGGCCTTTGCCAAAGATCATCCGCCCAAAAAAGAACGCAAGCACCATGTCGCTGCCAAACGGCATGACCCAACCGGTTGCATCCACTGCTTCCTCGGCCGTTTCAAAGGCCGCCGTCAGCCCTTGCCAAACCAGCGCCGCTGCAATCATGCCGCCTGCCACCATCGCAAAGGGGGCAATCGCTTGCTTGCCATGCAAGGTGCCGTGCTTCAGCACCAGCGCCTCCCACAGCTCTTTGGCGATTAGCAGCACGAACAGCGGCATCAGCAGGCTGGACACCACGGTCGCCAGCGTAAAGCCGGGGTAAAACAGCCGCAGCTTGTACAGCGGGTCGCTGTCAAACGGGTGCCATTCGATGATGTCGTAATAGGTGGCAGGGTCAATGTTCACGGCAAGCGTGGCAATGGCTGCGCCTGCCAAAAGCGCCTTGGCATAATGTTGCAAATAGGGGGATGCAGGGGTCACGGTGGCGGCAGCCTTGTGAAAATAAGGGGCAGGTAGGATCCCTTCATAGACCTGTCGCGTACGCCCTGCAATTGACCACGATGTGGAAGCACGGGGGAAAGCGCTAGGTGTGCTGTCCTTGCATCTTGTTCGCCGTGCTTTGCAGGCTTATGGCAGGAGGAACGCTTGAAATATGGGGCAATGCATGACTGACAGTACCGAAAGCAGCCTTGACGCGGCCTATGCCGCCATGATGGCCGAACCCGAGGATGATGCGGCCCGCATGCGCTATTACGCGCGGCTTGCCGATGGGATGCTGTATTTGATTTTGGACCAAGAGGCCGATGGTGGTGCGGTGCAGCCGATGGTCGTGGCGATTGAGGAGGCGCAGGTCGTTCTGGCCTATGACACAGAGGAACGGTTGGCCGCGACGACGGACGCGCCCGTACCATATGCCGAATTGCCGGGGCGGGTGGTTGCAGCACAACTGGCGGGGCAGAACGTGGCGCTTGGCGTGAACCTTGGGGTGGGCGAGGCGGAGTTTTTGGTATCGCCCGAGGCGCTGATCTGGCTTGCGCAAACCTTGAACGCAGAGCCCGCCAATGTCTCGGCCCGGCCTATGGCGTTTGAGGCGCCGCGCGGGTTGCCTGCCAGTCTGATGCAGGCGCTTGATGCCAAATTAGCGCGGGCAGGGGGGCTGGCGCAGGTCGCGTTGCTGGCGGCCGTGCGGTATGAAGATGGGCGGCAAGGCCATATGCTGGCCTATATCGGGGCAGTTCCGGGGGCCGAAGCGGCACTGACGCGGGCCGCAAGCGAGGCGCTGATCTTTTCGGGGGTAGAGGCGGGTGAGATGGATGTGACCTTTTTGGCCGCTGATATGCCCGTGGTGGACCGCATGGCGCGGGTAGCGCTGCGGTTTGACCTGCCAATTCCGGCGGCGGCGGCACCGGTCGGTCCAGCGGCCCCCGGAATGGACCCTTCCAAGCCGCCAAATTTGCGCTAGGCGTGGGGTATTATTATACCTATTTTGCAAACCATTGATTTACATCAGTAAATTACAGCATTGGCCGCTTGACTGTTACCTCGCCGTGCAAGATATAGGCGGCATCCAAGACCACGGGGGCCTTTCCCCGCAACACTTAAAGGGTGTGACATGAAAACCTTTACCGCAACGCCTGCGGATATTACCAAGAAATGGATCTTGATCGACGCCGAAGGCATCGTTCTGGGCCGTCTCGCCACCATCGTGGCTAGTATCCTGCGCGGCAAAAACAAGCCGACCTTTACCCCGCATATGGACATGGGCGACAATGTCATCGTGATCAACGCTGACAAAGTGCAAATGACCGGCAACAAGCGCGCGGACAAGCGTTACTACTGGCACACTGGCCATCCGGGCGGCATCAAGTTCCGCACGGCGGCACAAGTGCTGGACGGCGCGCACCCAGAGCGTGTTGTTGTCAAAGCGGTTGAGCGTATGATCACGCGTAACTCGCTTGGCGCACAGCAGATGACAAACCTGCGGGTTTATGCATCGGCCGAGCATCCGCATGAGGCGCAGAACCCAACGGTTCTTGACGTTGCGGCGATGAACCCCAAGAACACGCGGAGCGCATAATATGTCGGAAATCAAATCTCTCGACGATCTGAAGTCGGCTGTGGCGGATACGCCTGCGGCTGCTGTTCAGGCCGCAGTTGTGCGCGAACCTATGCGTGACAAGCTGGGTCGCGCCTATGCAACTGGCAAGCGTAAGGATGCGGTTGCCCGCGTCTGGATCAAGCCGGGCACTGGTAAGGTTGTGGTAAACGGCAAGACGATGGCCGAATACTTTGCCCGCCCAGTGTTGCAGATGATTCTGCGTCAGCCGTTCACCGTTGCTGGCGTTGAAGGCCAGTTTGACGTGATGGCAACTGTTGCTGGTGGTGGTTTGTCCGGTCAAGCTGGTGCGGTAAAGCACGGCGTGTCCAAGGCATTGCAGCTGTACGATCCAACCTTGCGCGCCGCTTTGAAGGCCGCAGGCTTCTTGACCCGCGACAGCCGTGTGGTGGAACGTAAGAAATACGGCAAAGCCAAAGCGCGTAAGAGCTTCCAGTTCTCTAAGCGTTAATCTGGTTTTTGCAGATATGAAAAAGGCCCGCACTTTGTGCGGGCCTTTTTGCTTGGTATCAGGTGGTTACAGCTGGACGTTTTGCGGCTTCAGCCCTGCCAGAACGTTTTCTTGCATTCCATCCGGGCGTCATCCGGGGACATCCCGATATCGGCCAGCATATGCGCGTCCAGCTTGCGCAAGGCGCGCCGCGTGTGCTGGCGTTGCTCCCATTTCAACACAGTGACGGCCAGCGCAAACACGGCTGTTGCCACTGGCGGCAAGGTGCGGTGGGCAGTCAACGTCTGGATTTGCTGGTGTGTCATGGGAGTCCTCATTTGTAGCGATACAATCTGGATTGACTGTATGCGTACAATATCGCAATCTTGGCGAAATATTGCCAGAGGAACATTGTGACCAACACAAATTGGCTTCCAGACCTGACACAATACCCCGGCCCCAAATACCTGGCGCTGGTGCGTGCGCTGCGCGAGGCGATCCGGTTGGGCACGTTGCCGGCTGACAGCCAACTGCCGACAGTGCGTGAATTGGCTTGGCAGATGAAGGTCACGCCCGGCACCGTGTCGCGGGCATATCAGTTGGCGACGCAAGAAGGGTTGCTGGCGGCCACCGTGGGGCGCGGCACCTTTGTCGCCTCGGCCACCCCGCGCTTTGGTCCGACCCAAAGTTTTTATGCCGAGCGCGATCCGGCCTATTTGGCGGGGCGGATTGACATGCGCTCACCCCGGATGCCGGATGTGGGGCAGGGCGCGGCCTTTAACGCGGCGATGGCAGGGCTCGCCGATCTTGCTGCAAGCGATTGGCTGGATTATCCCAGTCAGCGCGCCGAGGAAGAACTGCGCCATGCGGTTGTGGGCTGGTTGCAGGGCCGTGTTTTGGGCAGCGTGACCGCTGACGATATTGCGCTGAGTTATGGTGGCCAAAGTGCGATCAACCTGATTTTCCAGTGCTGTTTGCGTGGCGATCGGCCTTTGGTGCTGATTGAGGATCTCGCCTATGCCGGTTTTCGTCACGCGGCGCGATTGTCGCGGGCCGAGCTGTTGGCGCTGGAGGTGGATGACGAAGGTCTGCGCCCGGACGCGCTGGAAGCAGCCTGCCGCAAGCACAGCCCGCAAGTGCTGTGCGTGACGACCGAGGCGCAAAACCCGACCACCGTGCGCATGCCTGAACACCGCCGCCGCGAGATTGCCGATATCGCAAAAACCTATGAAATTCAGATTATTGAAGACGATTGTTATTCCATCGCGCACAGCAATATTCCGTCTTTGCGGGCGCTGGCGCCGGACCGCACATGGTATGTCGGCAGCTTTTCGAAAAGCATTTCTGCGGCCTTGCGCTTGGGCTATGTGGTCTGCCCCAGCGGCATGGGCCAAGCGGGGCGGTTGACCGCGCAGCACAGCTTTTTCGGCCTTGCGCGCCCGGTGTCGGACCTGTGCCTGTCACTGTTGTCCAGCGGTGTGGCGGACGGTTTGCGCAGTGCGGTGCAGGTTGGATTCACCGACCGACTGGAAGGGGTGGTCAATATTTTGGGCGCCTATGATCTGTCTTGGCAGCATGGGTTGCCCTTTGTCTGGCTGCGCTTGCCGTCGGGGTGGCGGGCGTCGATCTTTGCGCGAATGGCCGAATCCGAAGGGGTATTGTTACGCTCGGCCGATGAGTTTGCGCTGATCCATGGCCGCGCCCCCAATGCGGTGCGGCTTGCACTTCCGGGCAATCACAGCCGCGCGCAGATTGAAGAGGCCTGTCGCCGCCTTGCCCGTTTGCTCGACAGCCCACCCTCGGAACTGTCGGTCTGACTGTTGCCGCCGCGCCGCGTTTGGCCGGAATCGCAAAGCTTCGCTTGACCGATTCAGCGCCAAAGCGCATCTGCGGTGACAGAGCAGTTATAAAAAAGAGACCCAAAATGGGATACCAAGCAGGCTTTCACGCGCCCGACGGCGGCGCGCATTTTCTAGGATTCCGCAAAGCGCGGGGGGGCGGCATCGAAGTTGTGTTTGACGATGGCGTCAGCCGCCGGATGATTTGGCGCGTGGCAGGCCAGCACGTCAATGAAGCGCATTTGTCGGATGCGCTGCGCCTCGCCGTGACCGCGCTGCGGGTTGTGCCTGCAATGATTACTGAGGTTAGCAAACGGGCGATCGCGCTAGAACGCGTCACGGTTTAGCGCAGCAATTGCACACCCATTGGATTAATCAGGCTTTTCACAGCGTCAAAGCTGTGCAAACAATGCCTTAATCAAGTGGGACAGGGTAGGATAGTCGTATGAACGCGGGTCAGCGGTGGCGCAATTGGCGCCAAACAGAGGCTGCCAACGGATTGCTGATGGTCAGCCCGACGGCAATTTACGCCATTTTGATGTTGGCCGCGCCGCTGGGCACCATCCTGCTCTACAGCTTTCTGACCGATGGATATTTGGAAATCATCCGTGATTTCACCCTGTCCAACTATGTTGAGGCATGGACGAATGAGCTGTACCGAACGGTTATGATCCGGTCATTGGGCGTGTCGATGACGGTGACCTTTGTCACGGTCCTTTTGGCCTTTCCCATCGCCTATTTTGTCAGTTTTCATGTGGCACCGTCGAAAAAGTCGCTGTGGCTGTTCCTGATCACCATCCCCTTTTGGACCAGCTATTTGATCCGGGTGTTTTTGTGGAAGGTGATCTTGGGCTATAATGGTGTCGTAAACTCTAGCCTGTTGGGAATTGGGATTATCGATCAACCGCTTGATTTTATTTTGTATAATGTGAATTCGGTTGTTATCACGCTGGCCCATGCCTATGCCCCCTTTGCGATTTTGCCTATTTTTGTCGCCTTGGAAAAGATTGACCGCAGCTTGCTAGAGGCCGGTCAGGATTTGGGCGAAACCAAGTTCAGAACTTTTCTGCGTGTGACCTTGCCTTTGGCGATGCCGGGGGTGATTGCATCTGTGTTGATCGTGTTTATCCCGACCATCGGCGATTATGTGACCCCGCAATTGGTGGGTGGACCCGAGGGGCGGATGGTCGCGAACCTGATCCAGTTGCAATATCTCAAGCTTGACAACTACCCCCTTGGTTCGGCCATCGCCGTGTCGGCCATGGCGATTGTGACCTTGGTCAGCGTGATCTTTGTCGGGCTTAATCGCCGTTATCTGAAAGGGCCGAAATGATGAAGGGTGGATGGTTCAAGGTCTACGCAATCGGCTATTTGCTGTTTCTTTATGCGCCGATCATCATTTTGCCGATGTTTGCGTTTAATGATGCGACGGTGATCGCCTTTCCGCTGACAGGTTTTTCAACCCGCTGGTTTTCCGCCATGCTCGAGGAACCGACATTGCGGATTGCGGTTAAAAACTCGCTTTTCATTGCAGTGACTTCATCGATTTTGGCCACGACTTTGGGGATTTTTGCTGCCCGCGCCTCGACCCGCTACCGCTTTCCGATGAAAACTGGGCTGATGGGGTTGATAATGCTGCCCTTGGTGCTGCCTGAAATTATCGTGGCAGTGTCGTTGTTGGTGGTGTTGCTTGGCTTGGGCATCAACCTGTCGCTGTGGACGGTTATTTTGGGACATGTGCTGATTTGCACGCCCTTTACCATCGCGATCTTGTCGTCAGCCTTTCAATCCTTGGACCAAAGTCTGGAAGAGGCGGCTTATGATTTGGGCGAATCTGCGGCCTCGACCTTTCGGTTGATCATTCTGCCCTTGGTGATGCCGGGGATCATTTCCAGCCTGTTGATTTCGTTCACCATCAGTCTGGATGAGTTTATCATCGCCTTCTTCCTTGCGGGCACCGAGCCTACCTTGCCAGTCTACATCTTCTCGCAGTTCCGTTTTCCGGCTGCTGTGCCGGTGATTATGGCACTGGGAACGGTGCTGGTTTGCCTGTCAATTCTGTTGCTAACCATTGCTGAATATTTCCGCCGCCGCGGTATCGCGAAATCGGGTGGAAAAGATACCGGAGGCTTCCTGTGACCGAGAAACCCACAATGATCGCGTTTCAGGACGTGCATAAATATTACGGTGATTATCACGCTTTGCGCGGCATCACGGCGACGATCCGGGCGGGTGAGTTCTTTTCGCTCTTGGGGCCATCGGGTTGCGGCAAGACCACGCTGTTGCGGACAATCGCGGGGTTTGAGGGGATATCCTCGGGGGCTGTGATGATTGATGGGCGGAACATGGCGAGGGTGCCTGCGAACCAGCGGCCCACGAATATGGTGTTCCAATCTTACGCGATTTTCCCGCATTTGACGGTGGGCGAAAATGTGGGCTTTGGCCTGCGCAAGGCGCGCTTGCCCAAGGCCGAGCTGGCCGCAAAGGTGGGTGAGGCGTTGGATATGGTGGGGCTAGACGGCTTTGGCGACCGGGCGGCGCATGCCCTGTCAGGAGGGCAGCGGCAGCGGGTGGCGCTGGCGCGGGCGTTGATCTTGAAGCCCAAGGTTTTGCTGTTGGATGAGCCTTTGTCGGCGCTGGACAAAAAGATGCGAGAGCAGATGCAGGTCGAATTGATCCGGTTGCAGCGGCAGGTTGGGATCACCTTTATTTTGGTCACCCATGACCAGGAAGAAGCGCTGGTTATGTCGGACCGGATTGCCGTGATGTTTGAGGGTGAGATTGCCCAATTGGCCGACCCTGAAACCCTGTATCGGCGGCCCAATAGCCGCAAGGTCGCGGATTTTATCGGCACCATGAACTTTCTGCCCGCCAAGATTATATCCGAGACTGGTGGCAAGATTGAAATTGACGCGCAAGGATTCGGCCAGCTGACCCTTGAGGCCGAGCAAGCGCCGGGGGCGGCCTCAGGTGATGGGGCGGCTGTTGGGTTCCGGCCTGAGACTTTGACGATCTTGTTTGAAGGGCAAACGGCCACGGATCGCGAGTCGATGGCCACCATTGAAGAGGTCGTCTATTACGGCGATATGACCTATTATGACGTCCGGCTGGATGGGACGGATAAAGCGATCCGGATTTCCATGCGCAACGTTTTTGGCCGCCCGGTTCTAGATATCGGAGATCGGACACGGGTGGCTTGGTCGCCGGGGGCTTTGGTGATGTTTCGCTGAAATGTCCGCGCGCGGACATTTTGGTAAGGCTCTGAAATCAAACATTTTTGCGTTTTTTGTTAACTGAATTTTAACGCGGACACAGACCTGTCTGCGTTGATTTCATCTTGGCCAAAATACCTGCGCCGCAGGCATCCTACATCGGCCAATATCACCGATCCGGCGGCAGTAACCCCAACCCGCGCAAATAGATTCCGATGCCGGATTCCAGCAAATCTTCGGGCGGATACGGGCTTTTGGCGCCGGGTGAGCCGCGGGCGAAAAGCTCTACCACGCCGTGGCTGAGCGCCCAGATATGGGCCGAAAACATCGACGCAGGCGGGCGTTGATCGGGCGGCAGTTTTTCGGACAGCCTGACAGCGGCGCGTTCCATCACTTGGCGGGCTTTGGCGGCCACGGATGCCAATTCGGGATGGGCATTCATCGGCAAGCCGCTTTCAAACATTGCCTGATAATGGCCGGGGTATTTGCGGGCAAAGGCAAGATAGGCGCGGCCTGTCGCCTCAAACGCCTGCAAGGCGCTGGGTTTGCCGTCATTATAGGCAAATTCCATGAGGGCGGCGAACACCTCATAGCCTTGGCGCGCGGCCTCGGCGATCAGGTCATCGCGGCCTGCGAAATGGCGGTAAACGGCGGCGGGGGTGACGCCGGCCTCTTTCGCCGCCTCGGACAAGGTGAAACCTTGCGGGCCTTTTTCGGTGATCAGCGCAAGCGCTGCTTCAACAAGCGCTTGCCGCAAATTGCCGTGGTGATAGCCTTTTTTAGACATCAAGCATGTCGGGTGTACCGCAAATGGCGGGGTCGGGTTGGCCGATAAGGTCGGCATCTTTGCCAGCGAAATCAACGGCATGCAGGATGGTTTGGATCGCGGCAATCCGGGCGCGTTTTTTATCATCTGACCGGATCACGGTCCACGGCGCAGTTTTGGTATGGCTGCGAGCCAAGGTTTCGGAAATGGCGCTGGAATAGGCATCCCATTTTTTCAGCCCTTCGATGTCGACCCAAGACAGTTTCCACTGCTTCAGCGGATCGCCTTCGCGGGCCAAAAAGCGGCGGAGTTGTTCAGCTTGCCCGACATTGAGCCAAAGTTTTACCAGTACAATGCCTTCTTTCACCAGCATTTCCTCAAAGCTGGGGAGTTGGGCAAAGAAATGTTCGCGTTGGTCAGGGGTACAAAAGCCAAAAACATGTTCGACCACGCCGCGATTGTACCACGAACGGTCAAACATCACCATTTCACCGGCGGCGGGCAGCCAATCGACATAGCGCTGGAAATACCACTGCGTCGCCTCGCGGTCCGAGGGTTTTGCCAAGGCCACGACCGAGGCCACACGCGGGTTCAGATTGTCACGGGTCACGGCGATGGTGCCACCTTTGCCGGCCGCATCACGCCCTTCGAACACCACGACCACACGCTTGCCGGTTTCTTTGATATCGGCTTGCATGCGGACCAGTTGGCGCTGGAGGGTTTCCATCTGCGCCTCATAGTCTTTGCGCTTGATTTCGCGGTTGTAGGGGTAGGATTTGGACAAGATGTCGTCCTTATCCGCCTTCTCCAGGGTTTTGCGGATATCCTTGGGGGCATCTTCGGCCAAGAACTTGCTGATTGCGCCGTCAAAAGGCAGGTCCATGTCATGCTCCGCTATGGTCATTTTGCGCAGTATGGCGGGTTCCGCGGTGGGCTGCAATCAGCGGGTTGCAGCGCGGGTGATGGCGTCGAGCAGCAGTTGCGGGCGACCGTGATGCGGCATATGGCCAGCGCCGTCGATCATGGTGAACTGGGCGTTGGGCAGGGTTTTGGACAAGGGGACAGCATGGACATCGGCGCGTACCGTGGTGTCAGCGCTGCCGTGCAGGATTTCGACCGGCAAGGTCAGGCTGGGGTAAAGCTGTGACATCGCGGTGGTATTGGATTTGAGGGCGAGGACTTGGGTGCCATTTTCGGCCAGCGTTTTGCGCCGTGTGGTCAGGCCCGCGCCGATATAGGTGGCGTAGCCATCGGCCACGGGATCGGGGGCAAAGGTTTTAACCAGCGAATCCCGCACGCGGGCAGGGCTGGCCAGCAAGGTGATTGCAGGGTTGATGACCGGGCCAAAGGCGCCGCCGGTCAGATGATACCAGCGGTCAACTTCGCCCGGAAAGGGCATGGTGGCGCCGGCCACGATGACCAGCGCGCGGGTGGTGTCGGGGCGGTTCAGCGCCCAAGCCATCGCCACGCCGCCGCCAAAGCTGTGGCCCAAAACGATAGGCTTGGTGACGCCAAGCTGGTCAGCGGCGGCCTGAAGGTGGTGGGCCTGCGCGCGCATATCGGTGCCGTTGTCGATACCTTCGGAATAGCCCAGACCGGGGCGATCAAAGGCGATGACGCGGTAATTTGGGGTTAGCCGGTCGATCAGATCAAGGTTGAAATCGCGCAGATTGCCGCCCGCGCCATGCAGCATCACAAGGTCGGGGCCAGTGCCTTTGACCAGCACATGCACCTGTTTGCCGTTGACGGTCAGGAAGTCGCCAAGGGGTGGATAGGCGGTCATAGAGGCGGATTCGACCGCATTCACCCGCCACGCCGCAACGGCGGCGGTGCTTGCAAGGGCTGCGGCGAGGGTGAGGCTAGTTACCAATTTGATCGATATCATAAGGGGTTGACTGATAAATCTCATTAATCCAGTTACCGTATAGCAGGTGGGCATGGCTGCGCCACCTGTTCAGCGGTTTCATCGCGGGATTGTCATCCGGGTAATAGTTGGCAGGCACGTTGATCGGGGTGCCTGCGGCGACATCGCGGTCATATTCTTGTTTCAGCGTGTCGCTGTCATATTCAAGATGGTTGACGATATAAAGCGCGCGATGGGCCGGATCGTCGATCAAGCATGGCCCCAAACCGGGCGAGGTGAGCAAGGTGGTGAGGCCGGGCGCACGGTCAATATCGTCTTGCCGGGTTTCGGTCCAGCGCGAGACAGGGATCACGCATTCATCCGAAAACCCGCGCAGATAGGGCGAGGCCGGGGCGAGGTTTTGATGGCGATAACAGCCAAATGCTTTGGCGTTGAGCATATGTTTGGGGACGTCGTGGAAATGGTAGGCCATCGCCATGCCGCCCCAGCAGACGCCAAAGGTGGACTGGACGTTGGTTTGGGTCCAATCCATCACTTGGGTCAATTCGTCCCAATAGGTGACCTGATCGAAGGGCAGGTGTTCGATGGGCGCGCCGGTGATGATGAGGCCGTCGAATTTCTCATCGCGGACCTCTTGGAAAGGGCGGTAGAAGGCCTCCATATGCTCGGCCGCGGTGTTTTTGGTTTGATGTTCGGACATGCGGATCAAGGACAGGTCGATCTGCAAGGGCGTGGCGCCGATAAGCCGGGCAAATTGGTTTTCGGTCTGGATTTTCTTGGGCATCAGGTTCAAAAGCGCGATCTTGAGCGGGCGGATGTCTTGCTGCTGGGCGCGGTCGGGTGAGATCACCATGACGCCTTCCTTTGACAAGACGTCAAAGGCGGGCAGGTCTTCGGGCAGGGTGATGGGCATGGGGCGTCTCCGGGTTGGCAGGCTTTGGGCGTTCTGGTTTTGGGCGTTCAGGCGGTTTTGCGGGTGATTGCGGTGGCGATGAGGGCGATGAAATCATCGGGGGTTTTGACTTGGGCCACCTCATCCGCTGTCACGGTCACCCCCCATTTTGCCATGGCTTTGTAGCGTGGTTGGCGGTGGTCAAGCAGGCGGGCATAGCCATAGCGCAGGAAGGCGTCGGGGTTGACTTGGGATTCCGTCAGCCCTTGTTCTTTTAGATAGTCGTGCCAGACCTGCAACAGGAATTCTGGCTGGTAATACATAGGCTTGGGTGCGCGATCAAAGCGTTTGATCAGCGCGTCACGGTGGGCATCAGACCCTTGGATCCAGACCAACAGCATATTGCGCGACAAGGCGGTCAGGATGGGGTCTTGCGG
>CBDTUV010000005.1:0-26421 GCA_965363575.1 uncultured Pseudorhodobacter sp.
TTCGACCGGAACGATGGACACGCAGTTGGATTGAACCCCGCAATCACCGCAGCCTTCGCAAACATCGGTGTTGATAAACACGCGCTTATCCGGATCGGGGAATTCGCCCCGTTTGCGGCGACGGCGCTTTTCGGCGGCACAAGTTTGAACATAAACAATGACCGATACACCTTTGAATTTACTAAATTTTTCTTGAACGTCGATGATCGCATCGCGGGTGAGTTTTTCCACATTGGCGGGAAAGCGTGACAGGTCCACCGCCTCTTTCGGGTCATAGACCACGGCGATGTTTTGCACGCCCATGGCCTGCACCTCGGCCACGATACGGTAGGCTGTCAGATCGCCTTCATTGTGTTGGCCGCCGGTCATGGCCACGGCGTCATTGAACAGAATTTTATAGGTGATATTGGCATTTGCAGCCAAGGCACCCCGAATGGCAAGGATGCCGGAATGGTTATAGGTGCCATCGCCAAGGTTCTGGAACACGTGGTCGGTTTTGGAAAACGGTGCCTCGCCGATCCAATTCATTCCCTCGCCACCCATATGGGTCAAACCGCTTGTGCCGCGGTCCATCCAAAGGGCCATGGTATGACAACCGATGCCCGCGCCGGCCCGCGCACCTTTTGGCAGCAGGGTTGAGGTGTTGTGCGGACAGCCCGAGCAGAAATAGGGCAAGCGAGCAGCGATATCAGTGGCATTGTCAGATTGTGTCGCTTGATCAATGCGTTGCAACGCAGTCTTCAACTTTTCTGACCCGCGCCCTTCGTCGATAAGTATCCCGCCGAGCTTGGCCGCGATCATCACCGGGTCCAGCGACATCGGCACAGGAAACAGCACCTCTGCCTCGGGTGAGCCTTTGCGCCCGCCCCAGACACGACGGCCCCGGCGGTCGTTGAAAATTGCCTCTTTGATTTGCACTTCGATCAGCTTGCGCTTTTCTTCTACCACGATGATCAGGTCCAACCCATCGGCCCAATCGTGAAAACCGTGCATATCCAGCGGCCAAGGTTGCCCAACTTTGTAAGTAGTGATCCCCAAACGCTCGGCCTCAGCCTCATCAATCCCAAGCAGCGACAGTGCGTGGGTCAAATCCAGCCAGTTCTTGCCCGCAGCGACCAGCCCGATTTTGGCCCCCGGCTTGCCCCAGACGCGTTTATCCATGCCGTTGGCGCGCGAAAACGCCTCGGCGGCAAAGCGTTTGTGGTTGACCAAACGTTCCTCTTGCGGAACCCAATGATCGCCCAATCGGATGTTGAGGCCCCCTTGGGGCATGGGGAAGTCCGGCGTTACAAAGGACATTCGGTCTAGCCGGGCATCAACAACGCTCGTCGCCTCGACCGTGTCTTTCATCAGTTTCAAGCCCGTCCACAGGCCAGAAAAACGCGACAGCGCAAAGGCGTAAAGCCCGTAATCCAGAACTTCCTGCACACCGGCCGGAGAGATAACGGGGATAGACGCATCCACCGCCGCCCATTCCGATTGGTGGCAAGTGGTTGAGCTTTCGCCTGTGTGGTCATCGCCCAAAGCCATAATGACGCCGCCATGCGCCGACGTGCCTGCAAGGTTGGCGTGGCGCATCACATCGCCAGACCGGTCTACGCCCGGCCCTTTTCCGTACCACAGGCCAAAAACGCCGTCATACTTGCCCTGCCCGCGCAGTTCCGCTTGCTGGCTGCCCCAGATTGCGGTGGCGGCAAGGTCTTCGTTCAGGCCTGGTTGAAAGGTGATATCGGCGGCTGAGAGTTCGCGCACGGCCCGCGCCATTTGCAGATCAACCGCCCCCAAAGGCGAGCCGCGGTAGCCCGTGCACAGCCCAGCCGTGTGCAAGCCCGCCTGTACATCACGTGCCTTTTGCATAAGCATTAGGCGCACCAATGCCTGCGTTCCGTTCAAAAGCACGGGGGATTTGGTCAAATCCAACCGATCTTTCAGCGAAATCTCTTGCTTGGTCATGCCGCGCCCTTTCCACTTTCTGTACTACCCTTAATATAGGTCAAAAATGCTGACCTACAAAGAGGAATTTTCGCGCCGAGCAGTGTTTACACAGCGAAGGGTGTCGATAGATAGAACTGTTCGTGATAGCGTATGTCAAATTAGTGAGAGTGTCGGGATGGACTGGGATAAATTAAGAATATTTCACGCGGTGGCAGATGCGGGCAGTTTGACGCATGCGGGCGATACCCTGCATTTGTCGCAATCTGCGGTGTCGCGCCAGATACGCTCGCTGGAAGACAGCCTGAGCGTGACCTTGTTTCACCGCCATGCCCGTGGACTGATTCTAACCGAGCAAGGCGAATTGTTGTTTGAAGCGACCAAGTCGATGGCAAAGCGGCTTGATGCGGCCGCCGCCCGTATTCGTGACAGCGAAGATGAGGTGTTTGGTGAATTGCGCGTGACCACGACCACCGGGTTTGGCACGCTGTGGCTGGCCCCGCGCTTGCCTGCGCTTTATGCAAAATACCCCAGCCTGAAAATCGATCTGATGCTGGAAGAGCGTGTGCTGGACCTGCCGATGCGCGAGGCGGATGTTGCCATTCGGATGAAAGAACCCAGTCAAGCCGACCTTATTCGCCGCCGTTTGATGAATATCCGCATGCGGCTGTATGCGACCAGCGAGTATTTGGCCCAATCGGGCGTGCCGACCAAGATGGAGGATTTTGCCCAACACCGCTTGATTTGCCAGCATACCAACGCAGCACAGGTGGCCGCCGGCGCGTTGTTGGTACAGCAGCTTATGGTGCATGACATTCCGTCAACCTTGACGGTCAACAATTACTTTGGCGTGTTGCAAGGGGTGCTCAGCCATCTGGGCGTCGGCGTATTGCCCGACTATTTGACCGAGGATTTTCCTAATTTGGTGCGGGTGTTGCCAGATGTAGAATCAGCCGAAGTGCCGGTTTTCTTGGCCTACCCCGAAGAGCTGCGTCAATCAAAACGTGTTTCGGCGTTCCGTGATTTCGTAACTGAGGAAATTTTCGCCTATCGTAAGCGTCAACGGGAAAGCGCGGATTCCGTCGACTAACGGGTAAATCCTGTATCTTATCTGGAGCTTAAACAAGCTATGCAAAAAGCGCATATCGGGCATTCCTAGACTGCACGGTCAAAAAACTTGCACGAATGAAACTGGCGGCCTATCTGAAGTCACGAGGGCGGCAATGAGTATCTCTTGTCGCTTTCATACCTCCCTGTTGGACTCGGCCGAGCGAAAGCTCGGCCTTTTTTTTTGGCCCATCCCTGCGTTGGGCGACAGAACATGGCAATTGCACGCGCAATTGGCGTTTTCCCTTCCCCTTTGCGCCACATTGGCCTATGGACGCGGCATCAATTGACCGATGGGAAACAGCCATGACCGACCCCGTGATCACGCCAGAGCTTATCGCCGCCCACGGGCTGAAGCCCGATGAATATGAGCGTTTGCTGGAGATCATAGGGCGCGAGCCAACCTATACCGAGTTGGGTATCTTTTCGGCGATGTGGAATGAGCATTGTTCCTATAAATCGTCAAAGAAATGGCTGCGAACCTTACCGACTACGGGGCCACAGGTGATTTGCGGGCCGGGCGAGAACGCTGGTGTTGTTGATATTGGCGATGGTCAGGCCGTGATTTTCAAAATGGAAAGCCACAACCACCCCAGCTATATTGAACCCCATCAAGGGGCGGCCACTGGTGTTGGTGGTATTTTGCGCGATGTGTTCACCATGGGCGCGCGCCCGATTGCCGCAATGAATGCGCTGTCGTTCGGCCTGCCCTCGCACCCCAAAACCGCGCATTTGGTTAAAGGCGTGGTCGAAGGCGTTGGCAGCTATGGCAATGCTTTTGGCGTGCCGACCGTTGGGGGCGAAGTGCGGTTTCATGCATCCTATAATGGCAACTGCCTTGTGAATGCTTTTGCCGCTGGTCTGGCCGATGCGGATAAGATTTTCTATTCGGTTGCCAGTGGCGTGGGCATGCCCGTGGTCTATTTGGGTGCAAAAACCGGACGCGACGGCGTGGGTGGTGCGACTATGGCATCTGCTGAATTTGACGACACGATTGAGGAAAAGCGCCCGACGGTTCAAGTCGGCGACCCCTTTACCGAAAAGCGTTTGCTTGAGGCCTGTTTGGAGCTGATGCAAACCGGAGCCGTGATTTCCATTCAGGATATGGGGGCTGCTGGCCTGACCTGTTCGGCGGTGGAGATGGGCGACAAAGGCCATCTGGGGATCAAGCTACAGTTGAGCGACGTGCCGCAGCGCGAGGCCAATATGACGGCCTATGAGATGATGCTGTCCGAATCCCAGGAACGGATGCTGATGGTTTTGAACCCGGAACTGGAGGCTGAGGCCCGTGCGATCTTTGTGAAATGGGATCTGGATTTTGCCATCGTCGGCGAAACCATCCCCGAAGATCGCTTTTTGATTATGCATGGCAACGCGGTGATGGCCGATTTGCCACTGTCAAAGCTGGCGTCTTCTGCGCCAGAATACGACCGCCCTTGGGTTGAAACCCCTGCAGCGGGCCCAGTGGGTGAGGTGCCCAGCATCACGCCGATTGACGGCTTGCGCGCGCTGATCGGCAGCCCGAACTATGCCCATAAGGCGTGGGTGTATGAGCAATATGATAGCATGGTTATGGCCGATACGGTGCGCAGCCCTGGTTTGGGCGCAGGCGTGGTGCGGGTGCATGGCACGCCCAAGCTGCTTGCATTCACGTCAGACGTGACCCCCCGCTATGTCATGGCCAACCCGTTTGAAGGTGGCAAACAAGCGGTGGCCGAGGCGTACCGCAACCTATGTGCCGTGGGCGCGCGCCCGCTTGCATCAACCGACAACCTGAACTTTGGCAACCCGGAAAAGCCCGAGATCATGGGTCAATTGGTCGGGGCTATCAAAGGGATTGGTGCGGCTGTTGCGGCGTTGGATATGCCAATCGTGTCGGGCAACGTGTCGCTGTACAATGAGACCGATGGCGCAGGGATCCTGCCCACGCCAACAATTGGCGCGGTTGGGCTGTTGGCCTCGGCGGATGAGTTGATTTCGGGTGTACCGCAAGAAGGCGATATGCTGCTGGTGATCGGCACAACGCATGGCCATCTGGGCCAATCTGCGCTGCTCGCCGAGGCGTTCGGTATGGAAACTGGCGATGCGCCACCTGTGGACCTGAAGGCCGAGCGTAAGCATGGCGAATTTCTGCGCAAACACCGCAAACTGTTGCGAGCGGCCACCGATTTAAGCGATGGCGGTCTTGCTTTGGCAGCGTTCGAGATGGCCGATGCAGCACAAACCGGGGTTTGGGTTGATAGCCATTCCATCGCCCAGTTGTTTGGCGAGGATCAGGCCCGCTACCTTGTGGCTTGCGATATGGCCCTTGCATCCGAGTTGATCGAGGCAGGAGAGAAAGCCGGGATCAAGGTTGCGCAAATGGGCCAGTTTGGTGGAACATCTGTGTGCTATGGCACCGATGCAGCGCCGCTTGCCGAACTTTCTGTGTTGTATCATTCGGCCTTTGCAAAGGCGGTTGGCTGATCTTGCATGCAGCCCTTACTCATCCTACATTACGTGGGATTAACCCAAGCAGGACGCCCCGATGCCCATCACCGCGCAAGAGATTGAAGACCTGATCCGTGACAGCTTTCCCAAGGCCGAGATACGCGTTGAAGGTGACGACGGCGCGCACTTCTCGGCCGAAGTGATTGATGAGAGTTTTCGAGGCCTGAACCGTGTGCAACAACAGCGCGCTGTGATGAAGGCACTGAAAGGCAAGATGGATGGCGCGCAGGGCGAGTTGCATGCACTGGGGCTGACAACCAAGGCCCCGGACTAGGTCGCGGCACCCGAAACGGATTTAACGAACAACGGGCAGAGCCTGTTGACGCCAAACGACGGCAGGCAGATGGACCCTGAAAAATCAAAGGACCAAATCATGACAGATGCAAAAGCACAAATCCAAGAGACCATCACCAAGAATGACGTTGTGTTGTTCATGAAGGGCACAAAAATGGCGCCGCAATGCGGGTTTTCGTCACGCGTGGCGGGGGTGCTTAACTTCATGGGCGTAGATTTTGCCGATGTGAACGTGTTGGAAGATGCGGACATTCGCCAAGGGGTCAAGGATTTCTCGGATTGGCCGACCATTCCGCAACTCTATATCAAGGGTGAGTTTGTGGGCGGCTGTGATATCATCACTGAGATGACCCTGAATGGAGAGTTGGACCAAATGTTTGAAGCAAAAGGTGTTGTCTTCAACAAAGAGGCTGCTGAAAAGATCCGTGAAGCCAACGGCTGATTGGGGTTCGAGGTAATTCACATGGTGTTAGGCGCGGGTATTGCGCCGCAAAACATAAAAAAAGGGGAGCACAACGCTCCCCTTTTTTTCTTATGTTACAAACGCTTATAGCGCAGACTTAACCTTATCCTCGACCTTTTCCGCAAGCGCCTCGGCCCGCGCGGCAATCTCGGCCAGCGTTTCGGGGATTTGTGGTGGAATAACCGGGATTTCAACGCGAATTGGGTCTGGTGCAGGTTGGCTTTCCAGCTCTGCGACCCGCGCTTTCAGAACCCGCAACTGGTCTTCGACCGATGCGGTTCGATCTGCCAGCATCAAGCCTGCCATGAGCAGCATCCGCGCTTCGGGCAAACGCCCCATTTGGGTGACCAACGGCTGCGCCTCGGCGTCCAGCATGGCGGCTGCGGTTTGCAAGAAATGCTCTTCGCCCTCTTGGCAGGCTACCATAAAGCTGCGTCCAGCGATTGTGATTTCCAACTCAGCCATTGGCGCGGGCCTCCTCAATCAGCGGCTTCAACTCGGCCAGAATTTCATCCATTTCTGCCGTTTCAGTGTGGCGTGTTGCGCGCAAACTTTCCAATTCTGCCATCATCGCTTTGTTGATCAAATGCGGCTCGGCCATATTGTCGGCAGCGGCTTCGTGCAGGATGCGCAGGTGCTCACGCAACTGCACGGTTGATTTACGCATCCGCTGCAGTTCCAGCCCTTGGACATCCAATTGCTGGGTCATTTTTTCCACTTTGGCCTCAAGCTGGCCTTGGGTTGAGGTTTCACGCTCTTTGAAGGACTTCAGTTTTTCGGCCATCTGGGCCGCACTCGCCTTTTCAGACGCCAAGGCCGTCTTCAACTTTGTGATTTCAGCATCCAATCCCGCAATCTGGGTCACTTGGGCGGCCAATACCGGATTTGGCGTCGGATTTGGCGTCGGATTTGGCTCAGGGGATGAGGGCGCTGCCGGTGCCGCGGCTGAGACGGGTGTAACCCCCGCTGCAGCTGTCCATTTGTCCAGCCCTACGCCAATACGCCCCAGCGCCGCGGTGATCCGCCGTTCCAATTCTGCGATACTGCTTTGGTCACTCATTCAAATGCCCCTTTGCCTCTGCCTTGTCGCCCCGTTACTGGGGCGCCGTTTCTTTTTGCCTGATCACACCAACGACATTACATCGGGTCCGCACGGGCCACCCTGCCTTTATACCAAGCGAATCGGCTTGGTTAAGCGTTTTATTGATCATATCCCAATCCGCAGGGGAATTGCGCCCCCCTTTAGGATCAAGCCCTTGCCAGTCGTGCTTGATCTTGCCGATAAGGCTGATATGCAGCTTTGGAACCCGATGGGCAAAGGGGCATATGCGCCGTTGCCGACCCTTTTGATCGTTTGTGCCTTCGCAGATCGTGGGCCTGACCAAAATAACACAAAGGATACTCGCTTTGGATATTGCCACCTTGCGCGCCCAGCACCCTGACCATTGGAACAAAGCCTGCGCCATCCGCACCTTGACGCTGGACGCCGTTGCCGCCGCAAACTCCGGTCACTCCGGTATGCCGATGGGGATGGCTGATGTGGCCACCGTGCTGTTTGAAAAGCATCTGAAATTTGATCCGATGGCACCGCATTGGCCCGACCGCGACCGTTTTATCCTGTCGGCGGGGCATGGGTCGATGCTTCTCTACTCGCTGCTGCATCTGACCGGCTATGCCGACATGACGTTGGAGCAGATCAAGAATTTCCGCCAATGGGGTGCGATTACAGCAGGCCACCCGGAATATGGTCACGCCACGGGTATTGAAACCACGACCGGTCCCTTGGGTCAGGGTATTGCCAACGCCGTTGGCTTTGCGATGGCCGAAGAGCATTTGCGCGCGGTTTGGGGCGCCAAGCTGATGGACCACCACACCTATGTCATCGTCGGCGATGGCTGTTTGATGGAAGGTGTCAGCCAAGAGGCGATTGGTTTGGCGGGCAAGCAGCAATTGTCGCGTTTGATTGTTCTGTGGGACAATAACGGGATCACCATCGACGGGAAAGTGTCTCTGTCCGACATCACCGACCAAAAAGCGCGGTTTGCGGCCAGCGGTTGGGATGTGTTTGAATGTGATGGTCACGACCCGATTGCGATTGACCGCGCGATCACGGCAGCCAAAGCCTCCGCGCGCCCTGCGATGATTGCTTGTGCGACCCATATAGCACTTGGATCGTCGGCGCAGGATACGTCCAAAGGGCATGGCGCACTGACCGACCCGGCTTTGATCGCCGAAACCCGCAAGGTTTACGGCTGGCCGCACGGCCCGTTTGTTATCCCTGCCGATATCAAGGCCGCGTGGGAAACGATCGGTGCACGTGGCCTCGACGTTCGCAAAGCATGGGAAGGCCGTTTCGCCCAGCTTTCTGATGCCCGCAAAGGCGAGTTCAGCCGTATTTTTAAGGGTGAGGCGCCGGCCAAGCTGGCGTCCGTTGTGCGGGCGCTGAAAAAGCAAGCGGTTGAGACGATGCCAAAGCTGGCCACGCGGTCAGCCTCGGAAAAAGCGCTGGAGGTGATCAATCCGGTGATGAAGGAAACGATGGGCGGGTCAGCCGATTTGACCGGTTCAAACAACACCAAAACCGGCGATTTGGGCATGTTTTCTGCCGAAGATCGTACAGGGCGCTATGTCTATTACGGCATTCGTGAACATGGGATGGCGGCCGCAATGAACGGCATGGTGCTGCATGGTGGCGTGCGCCCCTATTCCGGGACGTTCATGTGCTTTACCGATTATGCCCGCCCGGCGATGCGCTTGTCGGCGCTGATGGGGGTTCCTGTGGTCTATGTGATGACCCATGATTCCATCGGTCTGGGCGAAGATGGCCCAACCCACCAGCCGGTGGAACATTTGGCGATCAGCCGCGCCACGCCCAACACGCTGGTGTTGCGCCCTGCCGATCAGGTGGAAACTGCCGAGGCGTGGGAGGTCGCGTTTTCGCAGACCAAAACCCCATCGGTCATGGCTTTGTCGCGCCAAGGTGTGCCTGCCGTGCGCAAAACCCATGTCAATCAAAACATGGTCGCCAAGGGGGCCTATGTGTTGGCCGAGGCTGAAGCAAAGCGGCAAGTTATTTTGATCGCCACCGGGACCGAAGTCGAGATCGCCCTGAAAGCCCGGACACTGCTTGAGGCCGAAGGGATCGGCGCGCGCGTGGTGTCGATGCCGTGCATGGAGCTGTTTGCCGAGCAAGACAACGCCTATCGCCGCAAAATTCTGCCGCCCGGCCCGGTTCGGGTGGCGATTGAGGCCGGCGTTCGTACCGGATGGGACGCTTGGCTTTTGGGTCAAGGCGGGCGCGAGCAAAAGGCGGCTTTTGTCGGGATGGAAGGCTTTGGCGCCTCGGCCCCGGCAGAGCGGCTTTACAAGGAATTTGGCATCACGGCCGAAGTGGCTGTGGAACGCGCCAAGGCCCTGTTGGGGCTGTGAACCGACGCATTTATCGCGCGCGGACAAAGTGGTAACCGATTGATATAAGTGGATATCGTCTGAAAAATTAACCTGGTTTTAACGGGTTGAGAGGGGGCCATCGCGCCCCCTTTTTCAATTATTGCTTCGCTGGATTCGAAAGGCTGACGGACCGACCAACGGATTTGCTGTGCAGCCAATTTCTGCCAAAAAATGCGCGGTATCCTTTGCAACTGCTGGCGTGCTTTAAGGTGCGGGCGCGCCACCCAGCGCTTGATGCACGGCCTAATGCGCGGAGGGTTTTCCTGTGATTTGGGCAATAACCGGGCCGATCACTTTGGTAACCAGCGGGACGAGGACAAGCCCGAAGGCAAGGCCAAAGATGCCATCGCATGCGGCGGTGACGGTCCATGCGACCACGCCTTTCGCGGCGTCCACACTTGCAGCGGCCCCCGCGGCCAGATGGTGGATCTGGTCATAAATCCACGGAAAACCCAGTACGTCCAGCCCGTGGGTGATGATGCTGCCGCCAACCCAAAGCATCGCGCCAGTACCGATGAAGGAAAGCGCCTTGAGCAGATGCGGCATGAAAAGGACCAAGCCGCGCCCAAGACTGCGCGAGGCGTTGAAATGGCCATTCGTAGCCATATGCAGGCCCACATCATCCATTTTCACGATCAGCGCCACGACGCCGTAGACTGCGGTGGTGACGCCCACGGCGACCACCGCGAGCGTTGCGGTTTCCATGTAGATATTCGGAGCCTCGATGACCGAAAGCGAAATGGTCATTATTTCAGCCGAGAGAATAAAATCGGTTTTGATGGCGCCGGAAACTCGGGCCTCTTCAAGACGTTTTGGGTCGCGCGGCGTGAGGTCTTCCTCAATTTCTTTGCTGGCATGGGGCAAGAGGACGTGGGCCACCTTTTCTGCGCCTTCAAAACACAGATAGGCGCCGCCGAACATCAACAGTGGCGTGATAGCCCAAGGCGCAAAGTTAGACAGCAAGAGCGCTGCTGGCAGCAAGAAGATCAGCTTGTTTTTAAACGAGCCTTTGGTAATGCGCCAGATCATCGGCAATTCGCGGCTGGGGGCAAGGCCTGTGACATAGGTAGGGGTTACGGCGGCGTCATCAATCAAGACGCCAGCAGTTTTACTGCCTGCCTTGGCTGCGGCGGCTGCAACATCATCGACCGAGGCCGCCGCGATCTTGGCAATGGCTGCAACATCATCCAACAGCGCTAGTAAACCGCTCATACACCCATCCTTAAGTCAAAATCTGCTTAAACCTAACAAAGTTGGCGCGGTGAGCAAGGCGCAAGGCAAATGGCCTGAACCATCGTTAGCGCCAACAGTAAAAGTTTGCGCTAACATACTGAAATACAGTCGTTTTTGATCTTTGAAAACCCGAAATCCTTGTGTATCAGCCAATGGGGCGTATGGGAACAAGAGGGTTTGAGATGACAATCACCATTGGGATCAACGGGTTTGGGCGGATCGGGCGCTGTACTTTGGCCCATATCGCGGAAAGCGCGCGCAATGATGTGCAGGTGGTGGCGATAAATGCGACTGGCCCGATTGCGACCAATGCGCATTTGCTGAAATACGACTCGGTGCATGGACGGTTTCCGGGGATTGTGCGGGTATCAGGCGACACGCTTGATCTGGGGCGTGGTCCGATGCGGGTGATGAGCACCTATAACCCCGACGATTTGGATTGGGACGGGGTTGATGTGGTGCTGGAATGCACTGGTCAGTTCAATGACCGCGAGGCGGCTGCGGTGCATTTGGCACGCGGCGCCAAGCGGGTCTTGGTATCTGCGCCAGCTAAAAATGCCGATAAAACAGTTGTTTATGGGGTAAACCATCGGCAATTGACCCGCGACCACCATGTGGTGTCGAACGGGTCTTGTACCACGAATTGCTTGGCGCCTTTGGCCAAAGTTCTGAACGATGCGATCGGGATCGAAAGCGGGATCATGACGACGATCCACAGCTATACCGGCGATCAACCGACCTTGGACCGCCGCCATGATGATCTGTACCGTGCAAGGTCCGCCGCGATGGCGATGATCCCAACCTCAACCGGTGCAGCCAAAGCCTTGGGGGAGGTGTTGCCGGAATTGGCGGGTAAGTTGGATGGCACCTCTATGCGGGTGCCAACGCCGAATGTGTCGGCGGTGGATTTGACCTTTATCGCCAACAAATCCGTGACGGTGGCCGAGGTGAACGAGATCGTGCGTGAGGCGGCTGCAGGCTATATGGGGATGGTTTTGGCCTATGACCCCGAGCCAAAGGTGTCTATTGACTTCAATCACACGCCACATTCCTCTATCTTTGCCCCGGATCAAACCAAAGTTGTGGGCCGGTCGGTGCGCGTGTTGGCGTGGTATGATAATGAATGGGGCTTTTCCTGCCGTATGGCCGATGTTGCCGGCGCGATGGGTCGGCTGTTATAAGGGCGGGCGGCGCGTGCGGCCCGAAAGGGTAGTGGCCGTATGACGAATAAGCTTGCCGTTTGGCTGGGGGCTTTGATTTTCATCGCCGTTATGGCCGATATTTTTTTGGATGACGGCGCGGCCTTGTTGTTCTTGCTCCGCAAATTCGCGGTTTTCATAGAATTTCTATCATTTTGGCGGTGAATCTGGCAGGCTGCGCTTGAAACTTGCGCATAAATCGTGATGTTAGCGCTAGCAAGTGGGGCGTCCCGCCCTGCCCCAAGGATTAGGAACCTGCCATGACCGTTAAAGTTGCAATCAATGGATTTGGTCGTATTGGCCGCAATGTGCTGCGTGCGATTATTGAATCGGGCCGCACCGATATTGAGGTGGTCGCGATCAATGATCTGGGGCCGGTGGAAACCAACGCGCATTTGCTGCGGTTTGATTCGGTGCATGGGCGGTTTCCGGGCGTGGTGACCACGACCGAGACAACGATTGATGTGGGCCGAGGCCCGATTGCAGTGACCGCAATCCGCAACCCGGCTGAATTGCCGTGGAAACATATTGATATTGTCATGGAATGTACGGGCATCTTTACCGACAAGGACAAAGCATCGGTGCATCTGGCAAATGGGGCGAGTCGGGTTTTGGTGTCTGCCCCGTCCAAGGGCGCGGACAAAACCATCGTATATGGTGTGAACCACGACACCCTGACCGCCGCCGATGTGATTGTGTCCAACGCGTCTTGCACCACCAATTGCTTGTCGCCTGTGGTGAAGGTGTTGAACGATGCAATCGGGATCACCAAAGGTTTTATGACCACAATCCACAGCTATACCGGCGATCAACCAACCTTGGATACGATGCATAAGGATCTGTACCGTGGCCGCGCCGCGGCACTGAGCATGATCCCGACATCGACCGGGGCAGCCAAGGCTGTGGGGTTGGTATTGCCCGAGCTGAACGGCAAGCTGGACGGTGTCGCCATTCGTGTACCAACGCCGAATGTGTCGGTTGTGGACCTGACGTTTGAATCTTCGCGCCCGACCACCGTTGAAGAGGTGAACGCGGCGATTGTGGCGGCTGCCAATGGGCCGCTAAAGGGGATTTTGGGCTTTACCGATCAGCCGAATGTGTCGTCTGATTTCAACCATGACCCGCGCTCGTCTATCTTTCATTTGGACCAAACCAAGGTGCTGGACGGCAATATGGTGCGGATTTTGACGTGGTATGACAATGAATGGGGCTTTTCCAACCGCATGGCGGATACGGCTGTCGCTATGGGAAAGTTGATTTAGGATTAGCTATTAAAACCCTGATTTATATTACAAATGGGTGCACTTAGTGCGCCCATTTGTGCTTTACGAAGCTATGCATAGACTGCATAGCGCATTGCGATCCATGGTGGTTGTTAGCGCAAGCATTCGCCCCGATATAGGGCAGAGAGGAGTCTGGCATGGGGTCAGATTTCTGATGGATGTTAGGAAAAAACATGCGAACACTTATCAACCGCGTCAAAACCGCTTTGAACAATTATGCGCGCTATACCGCGACCCGAAATGAGATTGCCCGCTTGCCGCTGGATGTGGCGCTGGATTTGGGTCTGTTTCGGGGTGACGCAGACCAGATTGCACGCAAGGCGGTTTGGAACTGAAAACGCATGCGTGAAGACGCGTTAGCTATAACGCTTAATCAACGCATCACGCACGGCGGGGGGGACGAATTTGGTGACATCCCCACCCAGCCGGGCAATTTCCTTGACCAGTTTGGACGCAATCGCCTGACGCCGAGCATCGGCCATCATGAACACAGTCTCAATCGAGGCATCAAGTGCGCGATTCATGCCAACCATCTGAAACTCATACTCAAAATCAGAAACGGCGCGTAGGCCGCGCACAATGACTGTCGCCCCCACGTCGCGGGCGCAATCGATCAGCAGGTTGTCGAACGGATGCACGATAATCTGGCCGCCAGTCTTGGCCACGATCGCCGCGCATTCGGCCTCAACCATCGCGACCCTCTCTTCCAGCGTGAACAAGGGGCTTTTGTCGCGGTTGATTGCAACCCCGATCACCAGCTTATCTACCAACGCCATCGCGCGTTGGATAATGTCGGTATGGCCCAAAGTGACCGGGTCAAAGGTTCCGGGGTAAAGACCGATACGCATGGCAGCTCCCATTTTCTTGCATGGGCACGCAACAATATTGCGCGCCACATTGCAAGCGTCTTTTGCCTTGATGAAACAAGCGCCGAGATGTGGGTGTTAAAACCCCTTGATCATGCCTTCCAGCGCATCTTTTTCCATAGCCAGTTCCGATAGGCGCGCCTTGACCACATCGCCGATGGATATAAGGCCGATCATCACATCGCCGTCCATCACCGGCATGTGGCGAAAGCGGCCATCGGTCATTTTATGCATGACGCTGTCGGCGCTATCGGCATTTGAACATCCAACCAGCTTGGCTGTCATGACCTTTTCAACCGAATCTGTCATGCAATTGACGCCACGCTTGCCCAATTCGCGCACGATGTCGCGCTCGGACAAAATGCCGGCGGGATGCTTGCCATCGCGTGAGATGATGATCGCGCCGATCCGCTTTTCTGACAGTAAGGCCGCAGCCTCGCTAAGCGTGGCGCTGGGGGCGAGGGTAAAGACCTCTGCCACCGGTTTCGATGACAGGATTTGTTTGACCAGCATAGCATCCTCCTCATTGACCAATAAGATCAGGGTCCGCCAGCGTGCCCCCTGCTGTCAAGCGATAGGTTTGGGTTGCTTAATATTTCAAGGCGTTGCAGCTCTCGGCGCAGGCCAGTGTTTAGCAAATCAGCAAAGGTGTTGAGCCGTTTGATTTGCGCATCATCGGCATGGCGTACCAGCCAAAAACTGCGGGTCAAAGACAGCGTTTCGGGTAGAACATGAACCAGTTCAGGGGCAAAAGGCATGGCAAAGTCATGCACCATTCCAACCCCTGCCCCGGCCCGCAACAGCTGGGTTTGAACCGACACAGAGTTGGACGACAGGTTAGGCGTCGAGGTGCCGAATTCCCCCAAATAATCCAATTCCTTGTCAAAAATCATATCCGGTATATAGCCAACGATCCGGTGGTTGCGCAGATCTTCACGGCAGCTGATCGGGGGATGCCGGGCGAGGTAGTCGCGCGAGGCGGCAAGGTGGAGGTGGTAATCTGTTAGCTTTTGCACGGTCAGCCGACCCGTTTCAGGACGCGAGACGGCAATCGCCATATCTGCCTCACGCTTGGACAGGTTGAAAACGCGTGGAAGGGCGACCAGTTGAATTTCAAGGTTTGGATGGTCGGCGCTGATCTGGGCAAGAACTTGGGGCAGGAGGTAGTTTGCACTGCCGTCAGGCGCACCAATGCGGATTTGCCCAGACAGGGTTTCGCCACCCGCATGCAGGCTGTCGTGGGCTGCGGCATAGGCCGCCTCGGCCGCCAAAGCCGGGTCCATCAGGCGCTGGCCATCCTCGGTCAGGCTGTAACCTTGCGGGGTTTTGGTGAACAGGCGGGCTGACAGAGTCGTTTCCAGCCGTGCGATGCGGCGGCCCACGGTTGCAGGGTCAATCCGCAAGGATTTGCCAGCCCCTGACAGGCTTTCACTGCGGGCAACGGCCAGAAATATGCGCAGGTCGTCCCAGTCCATGCCCACCCCTTTGCAAAACTGCAAAACCCTTTTGGAATATTGCCTCTTTATCAGGCGAATTTGCAAGGCTAGGATAGCGGAAATTCACATTGGAGGATGCTATGCAAGACCTGAGCCACTGGATTAACGGCAAACACGTTAAAGGAACATCGGGGCGGTTTGCCGATGTGATGAACCCGGCGACGGGTGAAGTGCAAGCGCGGGTGCCGTTGGCGTCCAAGGCCGAGTTGGATGCTGCGGTGGCCGATGCTGCCAAGGCGCAAGTGGCCTGGGCCGCGACCAACCCGCAAAAGCGCGGCCGTGTGATGATGGCGATGGTTGGCCTGATCAACCGCGATATGGACAAGCTGGCCGAGGCGCTGAGCCGTGAACATGGCAAGACCATTCCCGATGCCAAGGGCGATGTGCAGCGCGGGCTTGAGGTGATTGAATATTGCATCAACGCCGCCCAGATGCTGAAGGGTGAGTTCACGGATGCCGCTGGTCCCGGCATCGATATGTATTCGATGCGTCAGCCTTTGGGCGTGGCGGCGGGCATTACGCCCTTTAACTTTCCCGCGATGATCCCTTTGTGGAAAATGGGCCCGGCGCTGGCCTGTGGCAACGCGTATATCCTGAAACCGTCCGAGCGTGACCCATCGGTGCCGTTGATGCTGGCCGAGTTGTTCAAAGAGGCAGGGCTGCCCGATGGCGTGCTGCAAGTCGTGAACGGCGACAAGGAATCTGTCGACGCGATTTTGGACAATGAAACAGTGCAAGCGATTGGTTTTGTTGGCTCTACCCCGATTGCCGAGTATATCTATGGGCGCGGTTGTACCAACGGCAAGCGCGTACAGTGCTTTGGTGGTGCGAAAAACCACATGATCATTATGCCAGACGCCGATCTGGACCAAGCTGCCGATGCGCTGATTGGGGCGGGTTACGGTGCTGCGGGCGAGCGGTGCATGGCGATTTCGGTCGCGGTACCCGTTGGCGAAGAAACCGCTGATCGGTTGATTGAAAAGCTGATCCCCCGGATTGAAAAGCTGAAAGTCGGCCCTTACACTGCGGGCAATGATGTGGACTATGGCCCGGTTGTGACCGCGGCCGCCAAGGCCAATATCCTGAAACTGGTGGAATCGGGTGTGGCCCAAGGGGCCAAACTGGTTGTCGATGGGCGCGGGTTCAAGCTGCAAGGCTATGAGCAAGGCTATTTTGTCGGACCGCATCTGTTTGATAATGTGACCACGGACATGGATATTTACAAAAAAGAGATCTTTGGTCCGGTGCTGTCATGTGTACGGGCTAAGACCTATGAAGAAGCGGTTGGCTATGCCATGGACCATGAATATGGCAATGGCACCGCAATCTTTACCCGTGACGGCGATACTGCGCGCGATTTTGCCGCGCGGATCAATGTGGGCATGGTGGGTATTAACGTGCCTATCCCTGTGCCGCTGGCCTATCACACGTTTGGCGGTTGGAAAAAGTCGGGTTTTGGCGATTTGAACCAGCACGGGCCAGATGCGTTCCGATTCTATACACGGACCAAGACCGTTACTTCGCGCTGGCCTTCGGGGATTAAAGAAGGCGGGGAGTTTAACTTTAAAGCGATGGATTGATGGCCGACGCCGGGGGACTTCACGTCCCCCGGACCCCCAGTGGGATATTTGTGAACAGAAAAAATGCTTGAAACAGTGTTGAAAGAGTTGTGATCTAAACAAGTGTTCAATTCTGATCTATTTCTGTTGAGAGGCCCGCTATGACCCTTACCCTGACCGAAGAGCAGCAAGCGATTTTTGAGATGGCCCATGGGTTCGGGCAGAACAAGATCGCGCCGTTTGCGAGGGATTGGGAAAAGGCGGGGGATATTCCCAAAGCCTTGTGGCCAGAAGTGGCAGCACTAGGCTTGGGCGGAATTTATGTGTCCGATGACTTTGGTGGTTCGGGCTTGTCGCGGCTGGATGCCACACTCGTCTTTGAGGCGCTATCGATGGCTTGCCCATCAGTTGCCGCATTTTTGTCGATACACAATATGTGCGGCGGAATGATTGACAAGTTTGGGTCAAAAGAGGCCAAAGCACGTTGGTTGCCAAAGTTATGCGCAATGGAGACGGTATTTTCCTATTGTCTGACCGAGCCTGCATCTGGATCGGATGCAGCGGCGCTAAAAACGCGGGCGAAGCACGGCAATGACGGGTATCGATTGACCGGGACCAAGGCGTTTATTTCCGGCGGTGGCTATTCCGACGCTTATATTGTTATGGCGCGGACAGGTGATGCCGGCCCGAAAGGGATTTCAGCACTGATTGTTGAAGATGGCGCCGATGGCCTGTCATTTGGCGGGCTAGAGGATAAGATGGGCTGGCGGTCGCAACCCACGCGGCAGGTGCAATTGGATGATTGCCTTGTGCCCCTTGAGAATCTGTTGGGTGAGGAAGGCCGCGGGTTTTCCTATGCCATGGCAGGCCTTGACGGGGGGCGGTTGAATATCGCCGCCTGCGCTTTGGGTGGCGCGCAAGCGGCGCTAGACGCCACGCTGACCTATATGGGCGAGCGAAAGGCCTTTGGTCACAGCATTGACCAGTTCCAAGGCCTTCAGTTTCGACTGGCCGATATGGAGGTAAAGTTGCAAACCGCGCGCATTTTCTTGCGCCATGCGGCGGGCCTGTTGGATGCAGGGTCGCCCGAGGCTACGAAATTTTGCGCTATGGCAAAGCTTTACGTGACGGATGCTTGTTTTGACGTGGCAAACGGCTGTTTGCAGTTGCATGGCGGCTATGGCTATCTGGCCGATTACGGGATTGAAAAGATTGTGCGCGATTTGCGGGTGCATCAAATCCTGGAAGGCACGAATGAGATTATGCGCGTGATTATTGCCCGCCAGATGTTGGCGGCAAGATGAGCGATATTTTGATCCGGGTTGAAGGGCGCTGTGGGCGGGTGACGTTGAACCGCCCCGCAGCGCTTAATGCGCTGAGCGAGCCGATGTGCGTGGCGCTGGATACCGCGCTGATTGCATGGGCTGAGGATGATGCGGTTGATCTGGTGGTGATTGATGCCATCGGCCCGCGCGCCTTTTGTGCAGGCGGCGATATTGCCGAGCTGTATGCTGCGGGAACGGCGGGGGATTTTTCGCATGGGCAGGCATTTTGGCGCAAAGAGTACCGGATGAACCTGCTGATCGCGGGCTATGACAAGCCCGTGGTCAGTTTGATGCAAGGCTTTACCATGGGCGGCGGTGTGGGCGTGGGGTGCCATGCGCGCCACCGTGTTGTGGGCGAGACGAGCCAGATCGCCATGCCTGAATGCGGGATTGGCTTGGTGCCGGATGTTGGTGGATCATTTTTGCTGGCGCTTGGGCCGGGACGGTTGGGTGAATATCTTGGCACAACGGGCGCGCGGATGGGGCCTGCAGATGCGATTTATGCAGGTTTTGCCGATGTGTTTGTGCCAGAAGGCGACTGGCCTGCGTTGATCGCGGCCTTGGTGGCCGAAGGTGCGGACGCTTTGGGGCGGTTTGTGGTGGTGGCACCCGAAGGGGTTCTTGTCACGCAGCAAGCGCAGATAGACGAGCATTTTGGCGGGGAAACCTTGGGGGATATCCTTCGATCGTTGCGCGGGGATGACAGTGAGTTTGCGCGGGCGGCGTTGAAAGCGCTGGGGCGGATATCGCCGCTGGCGGGGTGTGCTGCGATTGAAATGCAGCACCGTTTGGGCGACAATCCGACCCTGCCCCGCGCGTTGGAGCTGGAATACCGTTATACCCACCGCGCGCAAGAGCAAGGCGATTTTCTGGAAGGTATTCGGGCGGCGGTGATCGACAAAGATCGCACGCCGCGTTGGTTGCATGACAATATTGAGGCGGTCAATTCTGCTGCGGTGGCAGAGATGTTGATGCCTTTGGGGGCGCAAGCCTGGACAGTGGAGGAAAAGCTATGAAAATCGGGTTCATTGGTTTGGGCAATATGGGCGGGCCAATGGCGGCCAATCTGGCAGCTGGGGGGCACCGGGTTATGGGCTTTGACCTGAGCGCGCCTATGCCTGCAGGTGTGACGGCGGCGGCTACGGCAGCCGAGGCTGCGTGCGATGCGGATGTGGTGATCACCATGCTGCCCAATGGGGCGATTTTGCGCAGCGTTGCGGCTGAGGTTTTGCCGGCAATGGCTGCGGGTGCGGTGCTGTGTGACTGCTCAACCGTGGATGTGGAAAGTGCGCGAGCGGTGGCGTTGGAGGCGGTCGCACTGGGCCTTGGCGCGCTGGACGCCCCGGTTTCCGGCGGGGTTGGTGGGGCCACCGCAGGCACGTTGACCTTTATGGTCGGTGGGTCGGATGCGGCCTTTGCGACCGCGCAGCCGTTGTTTGACATCATGGGCCAAAAGGCTGTGCATTGCGGCACGGCAGGCGCAGGCCAATCGGCCAAGATTTGTAACAATATGATCTTGGGCGTCACCATGATTGCCACGTGCGAAGCCTTTGCTTTGGCCGACAAACTTGGGTTGGATCGGCAAAAGATGTTCGATGTGGTCAGCACCTCATCGGGCTATTCCTGGACAATGAACGCCTATTGCCCTGCCCCCGGCGTCGGCCCCAAAAGCCCGGCTGACAATGACTATACCCCTGGTTTTGCCGCAGAATTGATGCTCAAAGACCTGCGCTTGTCACAGCAAGCTGCCGAGGCCGCCGATGCCGACACACCGATGGGGCAAATGGCAGCCGCGCTTTACGCCCAGTTTGTCGAGAATGAAGACGGCAAGGGACGTGATTTTAGCGCAATGCTGCCGAGGTTTGAAAAGCGCGGGCGCGGCTGATCTGGATCAATTGCATAAATTCGAATATGTTATACACTTAGGGCGTAGTGGCAAACCTTGCCCATTTCCAGGAGAATGACATGTTCAAAACCAATGTTGGCGGGATCGACCGCGTTTTGCGTATTGCTGTGGGTGCAGCCCTATTGGCTGCGTTTTTCTTGATGCCAGGTTTTGGCTTTCGTTGGGCATTGCTAGTGTTCGGCGTGATCGCCTTGGTGACTGGACTGATGAAGACCTGCCCGCTCTATTCACTGTTGGGCTTCTCTAGCTGCCCGATGCGCAAAAACTGAGTGGTAGACGAGGCTGGGGCTTAAGGCTCCAGCTTCAAATCCAAATGGTCGGCCAGTTTGAAACAATAGGTCCACCAATCCGTCAAATCCTGTCGGTTGTTTGGATTGTCCCAGTCGCCTGCATCCCAGCGCTGATGCCACAGGTCACGCTTATTGCTGGCGGTACGGGTTACATAGCCTTCATTTGACATCATTGTAGCCTCGCGCCGCATGGATGCGGCGGCCTTAGTGTAGAGGACGAGCATTTCATTGCTGCCGGGGGAAAAACTTTGCTCTCCCAGTAAAAGTTCAACCAAAACAGCGCATTCGACAAGGCTCTCTTTGATCGGTTGGCCCGCGTAGGCGGGAGGAAGTGGCAGACAGACAAGCATCGCTGCCAAAAGAAGTCTCCGCATTCTGATCTTCCTAGCGCAGGTTTGAGTTGCACAAGGCTAGGGAGCAGGTTTGGCAAAAATGTGACGTGATGTGGGGGTTTCCATGCCTGGCGCGACGCTTTGGAGAAGGCTCTGCCCTATATGGACCACACCTGCCCCGAAGTGCCGCGCGTCGGTTAAAGGCCGCAGCCCAACACCTTAAAAAACCGTTCTAGCCGGAACCCCTTTATTTTATTCCGCCGCAACTTTGCGCGCTTTCAGCATATCGGCCAAGTAGCGCCCGGTATGGCTGGCCTCAACCTTTGCGATATCTTCTGGCGTGCCTGTCGCCACAATAAACCCGCCGCCGTCACCACCTTCGGGGCCAATGTCGATCACCCAATCGGCCGTTTTGACCACGTCAAGGTTGTGTTCGATGACGATGACCGTGTTGCCTTGGTCGACCAATTCATGCAGCACTTCCAACAGTTTTTTCACGTCTTCAAAATGCAAGCCTGTGGTCGGCTCATCTAGTATGTACAGGGTCCGCCCTGTCGCCCGGCGCGCAAGCTCCTTCGACAGTTTAACGCGCTGTGCCTCGCCGCCCGAAAGGGTGGTCGCGGATTGGCCCACGCTGATATAGCCAAGGCCAACCCGCACCAGCGCATCCATCTTTTCGCGGATAGAGGGGACAGCCTGAAAAAAGATTTGCGCATCTTCAACCGTCATATCAAGAACGTCTGCTATGCTATTGTTCTTGAATTTAATTTCCAATGTTTCACGGTTATAGCGCTTGCCTTTGCAAGTTTCGCATTGCACGTAAACATCGGGCAAAAAGTGCATCTCAATCTTGATCAGCCCATCGCCCTGACACGCCTCACAGCGCCCGCCCTTGACGTTAAAACTGAACCGCCCCGGCGCATAGCCGCGCGCCTTAGATTCGGGCAGGCCCGCAAACCAATCGCGGATCGGGGTAAAGGCACCGGTATAGGTCGCAGGGTTGGACCGCGGGGTGCGACCAATCGGGCGCTGATCAATATCAATAACCTTATCAAGATGTTCAAAGCCCTTGATGGTTTCGCACGGGGCTGGCGTTTCGCGCGCACCGTTCAAACGGGTCGCAGCGGTTTTGAACAATGTCTCAATGGTCAAGGTGGATTTACCACCGCCCGACACGCCCGTGACGCAGACAAACTTGCCCAGCGGAAAGTCAGCCGTCACGTTTTGCAGGTTGTTGCCCGTGGCCCCCACGACCGTGACCTTTTTGCCTGACCCTTTGCGCCGAACTTTTGGCACTGCAATCTCGCGCGTGCCTTGCAGATATTGCCCGGTCAGGCTGGCGGGATCGGCCATCACCTGCGCTGGCGTTCCGTGTGAAACCACCGTGCCGCCATGCACACCCGCCCCCGGCCCCATATCGAACACATAATCCGCCTCACGGATCGCATCCTCGTCATGTTCCACAACCAGCACCGAATTGCCCTGATCGCGCAGATTTTTCAGCGTGGTCAGCAAACGGTCATTGTCACGTTGGTGCAACCCAATCGAGGGTTCATCAAGCACATACAGAACACCCGTCAGGCCCGAACCGATTTGGCTTGCCAGTCTGATCCGCTGGCTTTCACCGCCCGAAAGCGTGCCTGCATTGCGCGACAGTGAGAGATAGTTAAGGCCAACATTCACAAGAAAACCAAGCCGTTCACGGATTTCTTTTAAGATAGCGCGGGCGATTTCGTTCTTTTGCTGGGTCAAATGGTCCGGCACGCTGCTGATCCAGGCATGCGCCTCGGAAATCGACATTTGCACCACATTGCCAGCATGCAGCCCCGCAATTTTCACGGCCAACGCTTCGGGCCGCAATCGGAACCCTTCACACGCGCCACAAGAGCGGTTGTTTTGATAGCGCTCAAACTCCTCGCGCACCCAATTGCTGTCGGTTTCGCGAAAACGACGTTCCATGTTCGGGATCACGCCTTCAAACACCCGGCTCACTTGGTAAATGCGGCCGCCTTCGTCATAGCGGAATTTAATTTCCTCTTCGCCCGACCCGTGCAGGAACACTTGCTGCACAAAGGCGGGCAGATCTTTCCACTTGGCTTTCTTGTCAAACTCATAATGTTTGGCAATAGAGTCAATGGTTTGGATGAAATACGGTGACTTCGACTTGGCCCAAGGGGCCAGCGCGCCTTGGGTCAAGGTCAAGTTTTGATCTGGCACAATCAGGCGTTCGTCAAAGAACAATTCCACCCCCAAGCCATCGCAAACCGGACAAGCGCCAAACGGCGCGTTAAAGGAAAACAAGCGCGGCTCAATCTCGGGGATGGTGAAACCTGACACCGGGCAGGCAAACTTTTCCGAAAACGTGGTGCGGGTGGCGTCTTCGCTTGCCAGTTCCAGAATGGCGATACCATCGGCAAGGTTCAGCGCCGTGCGCAGGCTGTCGGCCAGCCGGGTTTCAATTCCTTCCTTCACCACAATCCGGTCAACAACCACGTCGATATTGTGGCGGAATTTCTTATCCAGTGTCGGCGCGTCTTCTAGCTCATAAAACTCGCCATCGACCTTAACGCGCTGAAACCCTTGTTTGCGCAGCTCCAGGAACTCTTTTTTGTACTCGCCTTTACGGTCGCGGATGATCGGGGCCAAAAGGTAGGCGCGTGTGCCATCCTCCATCGCCATGATGATATCAACCATGTCTTGCACTTGCTGCGCTGTGATCGGCTTGCCGGTGGTCGGGCTGAACGGCGTACCCGTGCGGGCAAACAAAAGGCGCATATAGTCGTAAATCTCGGTCACCGTGCCAACGGTCGAGCGCGGGTTTTTCGAGGTGGTCTTTTGCTCAATTGAGATCGCAGGCGACAGACCCGAAATATGGTCAACGTCAGGTTTCCCCATCATATCGAGGAATTGCCGCGCATAGGCGGACAGGCTTTCAACATAGCGGCGCTGACCTTCGGCATAGATCGTATCAAACGCGAGGCTGGATTTTCCTGACCCGGACAGGCCCGTGATCACCACCAGTTTGTCGCGTGGAATATCCACGTCGACACCCTTTAGGTTATGTTCGCGCGCACCGCGCACCTCGATGAATTTCTGCTCGGCCATAGCATCGCCCCCGGTTTGACCGGGTATAGATAGGCGATTGTTACCGAGTCTCCAATCGGAAAAGGTGAACAATTGATGAACAAATGCCGATTGGCGGATTTAATTTGCGATTACCCGGCGGCGTTGTGCTTGGATTTGGTGCAAGGCGATGCCAAGCAGGCTGGGCAGCACCACAAACAGCGTCATTCCTGAAACACCTTGCCCAGCGATCAACGCTGCCAAAAGGGGGGTGCCTGTGGTGGTGCCAAGGTTGCCAAGCTGGGCAATCGCACCCGCGGCCCGCGCCCGCCCATCCCCTGTGGGGTTAAGCTGGGCAATGGCCGCAAAACTCGACCCTTGAACAATTCCAAGCATGCCGGCAAGCGTCAGGGATGCCGCAACCATGGCCCAGTCATTGCCCCAGAACGCCCAGAGACACAGACTTGCAACAACCGCGGTACCAAAACCTGCCTGGACCATGCGAATGGCCGACACCATGCGCAAAAGCCACACCCCAAGCGTCAGTGAGACGGCGATCGACACAAGTGGCATCGCGGTCGCGATCAAGATTTGATGCGCACCGCCAATCATCGGTGGCAGCAGCGTCAGCAAGGCCACATAGGTCAACGTATAACAAAAGAACCCCATCGCAGGGGCTGATAGCCGTGGAGAGCGATAGATCGTCGCGTGTTGAGCGAGCAGGTTTTTTGCAGTCGGAAACCCCGTATCACTTGGGCTGTCTTGTGGCAGGCATATCCAGATAAGACCTGCAAAAACAGCCATATAAACAGCATGGGCCATAAACAGCGCCGCATCTCCGTAAGCGATTGCCAAGGGCAGCCCAAGTGCTGCCGTCAGCGCAAAGGACACGGCGAAAAAGCTGGACCAAAGCGTCATGGCAAGGCCTTGATGGCGCAGAGGTGCTGTTTGCGCGATCATCACCGGGGCGGCAACCACGATGGCCAAATGCGAAAACCCCTCAACCGCGCGCAACGCCAGCAAAACGGGCAATGGTGGGAAAACGGCCTGCACAGTCGAAAGCACCGCCCCTGCCCCAAGCGCCCAGACCAGCACCCGGCGATAGCCCAAACGTTGGACCAAAAGGCCCGCCGTCGTGCCGAAAATCAGCCCGACAAACCCGACGATAGACACGATCAACCCAATGGTGATCTGCCCCGCCCCTGCATAGTGCTGTGCTATTCGGTCAAACAGAATGGAAATTTTGCCAAACTGCGCCGCCGAGCCCAATCCCGCGCCCCATAGGACCAAAATAATAATAAGCGGTGAGGCGCTGCGCATGGGTTTAGTCGCCGCGGGCAATGATATCGCGGATTTTCAACGCCTTTTCAAAATGGTCGAGTTGGTGTGTTTTGATCCACCACTCCGCCGCCTGCATCAATCCCGAAGGATCGGTGTTTTTATTGGCGAAAAACGCATAAAATGACAGCCCTACGCCCTCTCCTTTTTGGGCGATTTTGGCATTGCACACGGCAATGGCATGTTGGCGTAGGGCTGCGTTCATTACATGTGGATCACTTGGCCGTAAGCATCCAGAACCGACTCGTGCATCATTTCGGACAAAGTCGGATGCGGGAAGACAGTGTGCATCAGGTCTTCTTCAGTGGTTTCCAGCTGTCGGGCGATCACATAGCCTTGGATCAACTCAGTCACTTCGGCACCGATCATGTGGGCCCCCAGCAACTCGCCGGTTTTGGCATCAAAGATCGTCTTGATCATGCCTTCCACCTCGCCCAAGGCAATCGCTTTGCCGTTGCCGATAAAGGGAAAACGACCCACTTTAATGGCAATCCCGGCTTCTTTGGCCTTTGCCTCAGTCATGCCGACGCTGGCGACTTGCGGGTGGCAATAGGTGCAACCTGCGATGGACCCTGGCTTGATCGGATGTGGATGCTTGCCCGCAATAAGCTCGGCCACCATCACGCCTTCATGGCTGGCCTTATGGGCAAGCCACGGGGCGCCTGCGATATCGCCAATGGCATAAAGCCCGTCCACGCCAGTACGGCAAAACTCATCAGTGACCACATGGGTGCGGTCAATTTTCACGCCCAAAGCCTCTAGCCCCAAGCCTTCGACATTGCCCACGATCCCGAC